>CAYRAC010000152.1:0-7978 GCA_964422045.1 uncultured Steroidobacteraceae bacterium | reverse complement strand
GTTTGCCGAATGTTTCCGGTCCCACCATATCGAGCCAATGCTCGAAGGTACTGGTGTGCAGCTGGCGCAGCGCCGCGGAGCTTTTGAACACCTGCGACCGTGCGCTCGCCATGACGAAGCGCAGCAGCCAGGGCAGAGCCCGGGGCACATAGGCAGCATCAATGGCAAACGGCCCAACCGGGTCGGCAAGCCACTTGGGGATCTTCCACATGACGCCGGGAACGGAGGTGGGCATGGCAGTATCGGCCACCAGGAACCCGGAATTGCCGAAAGAGGCACCTTCTCCCGCCGGCAATTCGTCGATGACATCCACCGAGAAATTTCGGCGAAGGAGCTGCAGCGCCGCGCTGAGGCCCACCACACCGGCACCGATGACGATCGCTTCGCGTTTGGAACACATCTTCTGTTCTACCCGAACGATTTGGCAATAATGCAGACCGTCGCGACCGCGTTCCATTTCGCAATCCGCACTATTCTGTCGCAAGGCGGCGCACAAACCGAGCCCCACCTCTGTTCATAGAATGCCCCTCTTCTGGCAAGGATCTTGCGTGGGTCAGTTGCCGTATGATTGAACGCCAGGGGCGGCTGTTAGGAGAAATGGTATGGCCTTCGATGCCTGTTGGGACCTTTATGCCCTGCCCTTCGCACGGCTCGAGAAGCGACGCGTCCATGACCATTTCATCGTTCGCGATATGCATGACGGGCCGATGCCAGTCGACTTCTATGTCTGGGTTGCGCGCAGAGGAGAACATACGGTTCTGATCGATACCGGTTTTGGCCAACAATCAGCGGCAAAGCGCTCTCGTCCGCTTACCGTTGACCCGGCGGAGGCACTGCAGCGAATCGGGATCGCCCCGCAAAACGTCACAGACGTCATCATCACCCACCTTCATTACGACCATGCGGGAGCGATGGATCGTTTCCCCAACGCAAGAGTGCATGTGCAGGATAGGGAAGTCGGCTTCGTCACCGGACGGTGTATGTGCCATGCGCATCTACGCCTGCCCTTCGAAGCCGACGACGTGGTCACGCTGATCCGTCGGCTGCATGCCGGGGATGTAGTGTTCCATGACGGTGATGACCGGCTGTGCGAGGGGATATCCCTGCACCTTCTTCCCGGGCATACGCCGGGGCTACAAGGCGTGCGGGTGATGACCAAACGCGGGACAGTGGTGCTCGCCTCGGACGCGGCACATTATTATGCCAACGTGCTTGAGTGCCGGCCGTACGTACTCTCCCTCGACCTTACCCAGACTTTGGATACCTATAAGAGCCTGTTCGCACTGGTCGACCATCCGAACCAGATCATTCCCGGACACGATCCGCAGGTGCGCGAGCTTTTCCCACGCGTTGAGATGAACGGAGTGGAATTGGCGGTCCTGCACGAGGCGCCCCGATGGCCTCCGATTCCGGTTGGACGGTAAGATTGATGGCTCCTCTTCTATTCACGCATGATCAGGAGACTTGATATTGGAACCGGATTTCATGCCCAGCAAACTGGGGTTTGGCGGAGCAGCCATTGGGCTCAAGAACTATATGGGCCCCTATGATGCCGGCTCAGCCGCCACGATCGACTCGGCAATCGCCGCAATCCGTCATGCCGTGGCGCTTGGCATGACCTATTTCGATACCGCCCCTTCCTATGGAGATGGCTTGTCGGAACGGATCATGGGAGAGGCGTTGGATGGTATAGGCGAACGGGTCTTTCTGGCGACGAAGGTGTGGCCTGGCTCTCCAGGTGGCGCGCGAGCTTCGCTCGAGGCAAGCCTCACCAACTTGCGCCGATCGCGGATTGATCTAATGCAGATCCATGGCGAAAGCTATTCGCGTAACGATGTGGATCACATCCTTCAGCCGGGCGGTCTATTGGAGCAATTGGAGGAATTGAAGCGAGAGGGCATCGTCGATCGCATCGGCTTTACAGTTGAGGACATGAATGAGGGGACGTACCAGCTGATCGAGACTGCCCGGTTCGACGCGATCCAGCTCATGTACAACCTGCTTGTGCAGCACCCCTATGAACCGACAAGGCCGTTTGGAGCCCTGTTCGCGGCCAAACAGCACGGCATGATGACGATCACCATGCGTACGGCGACATCCGGAATTTTCCAGCGCTGGGTGCAAATAGTGAATCCGGAAAATACGTTCGACTACACCCCGGCCTTGATCCAATTCGTATTGTCGAATCGACTGGTCGATGTGGCGTTGGTGGGAATGCGCACCGTTCGAGAGGTTGAGTCCTGTGTCGGAATCTGGAAAGACGAAAGTGGGCGCATTGATATCGATGCGCTCTGGCACCGCTTTATCAATGGAGAATGATCGCTACGGCCATCACCTCGGATGAAACTCGATGGCAAGCCAGATGCAGTCGGAATCCGAATAATAACGGTGCCACGGATAGCTCGGCGCCCCATCGGCTCCGATGTGAGCAAATGGGTCGTGGGTATACCCGGGCGCCAAGGAAATTTGCTCGTACAGCGTCGCATCATTTCTTTCATGAAATTTCTGGATGCGTCCTACCCCGTGAATCTGCGTGTGGATTTCAATGAACGGATGCTCGTTGTGAATGTAGCAATCCGTACCGGTGGGCGACCACCACAGATTCAACCGGATCCCATATCGACGGACATCGGCCTGCTGGCTGCGCTGATTGGCGAATACGAACGGGTCGAATTGCACTTCGCCGATTTCATCGTACGCGGAGATGTACAAGGGCGTCGTCCGCGGAAACTTGGCGAACCGATTGCCGAACCAATCCCATTTGCCGAATACAATACCACCCAGATTCGTCTCATTGAGCACCCGTATGACCGCCACGCGCTTCGCCGCTTTGATGCGCCCGTTGCGCAGCGTCGTCGACTTCCACGGTGGAATGACGCTTGGAACGATCCCTCCAATCTGCATGGGTTCGTCATCGAGATTGATCGTGACCCCGGATTCGACCGTGAAGTCGCGCGCGTTCTCCACAAGAGTGGCATCGATAAAGGGATCGGAAAACGCTAAGGGGCGCACATTATTTATCGCCATCAGCTGACTCCTCGTGTCATCCATTCGCATCGTTCAGAAACCGCGCTTGTCCACATACTTCGCTCGCAGGTCTCCGAGGTATGCCGGAACCGTAATGTCCCACCAACCCGTGGGATGCATATTGCTCCAGGGTCGTTCGATGGAACAGATCGCTTCGATAACGTACGGCCGCCCGGAATTCAGCGCTCGCTTGACAGCCGCGCCGATTTGCAAGGGGTCCTCCACCCGCTCGGCAGCTGCCCCGAGTGACAGTGCGAAATCAGCGATTCGGGGCGCGTAAGGCTTGCCGTCGGGAGTATGGAAACCCGTAATAATTTCGCGGTCCTCACCGAACATGTTCAGTTGCAAATTGCGGATGGCACCCCACCCGCCATTGTTGATGATCAGAAATATCGCCGGAACACCCAGCATGACCGCCGTGGCAAGCTCCGATCCGGTCTGCAGAAAGGCCCCATCGCCGCAAATCGCGACCACCGGTTGATTGGGTGCGCCAAGCTTGGCGCCAATGGCCGCCGGCAGGGCAAATCCAATGCCGGAGAAACCACCCGGCGTAATGTGCTGCTTCGGGCCATAGATCGGGAATTCGTTGAATACCTGATTCTGCGGATTGCTCGAATCCGTCACGACAATGGTGTCGCGAGGCAGCACTTTTCGCGCTTCGAACAACACCTGCGAAGCGGTCATCGGCGACCGATTCGCGGTCCGAAGAGGCCTGAGATATTCCTCCCACTCCGCCTTAAGGGCCTGTAGCCGCTTGAACATCGCTGAGTTCTGATAGTCGCGGGCCGCGCTTCGATCGCGCAGCGCCTCGAGCAGCGCGCTCAAAACCGCACCGGCGTCACCGATTATTCCAACTTCGGCCGGATAGTTCTTTCCGATCTCAAATCCGTCAATATCAACCTGAATCAGCTTCGTCTTGGGAATATCAAATGTGACTCCCGGTTGATACGAGGACGTAATCCGATCGCTGAACCGGCAACCGACCGCCAAGATGACATCGGCTTCCCGTGTCATTGCATTGCCGGGAATCGACCCGAGGTCGCCGCACGGCCAGGCGTAGAGCGGGTGATCTTCGGCAATCGAACCTTTGCCCATGAATGAGGTCGTCACCGCGGCGCCGACATGCTCGGCAATTGCAACCAGCGTCGCGCTTGCGCCGGCGGCGATCACACCGCCCCCGGCTAAAATGACCGGGCGTTTCGAGCTGCTCAACAGCTCTGCCGCTTTTTCGATATCGGTAGGATCGCCATAGAGACGTCCATGACCGCGATGGCGCTGGGGTGCCGGTAATGCAACCTCCGCCGACTCCGCCTGCAGATCCTGTGGCAGGTTGATGAGGGCAGGACCGCGGCGCCCTTCCAGCATCACGTTGAAGGCCTGGACCATCACACCCGGTATGTGCTCGACATGGGTCGGCTGCCACCAGCGCTTCACCGCGGGCTCCGCCATTCTCGTGAAATTGTCGCCGTGCGGCCGGTCCAGCTCCTGCAACACGCCCTTACCCACCATGTAGGTATGCACGCCGCCGGTAATCAACAATTGAGGTATCGAGTCCGCAAATGCGGTCGCCACACCCGTCAGAGCATTGGTCGCACCCGGTCCGATTGAGGTGCATACGGCGGCAATCTGACCAGTCGCGCGATAGTAGCCGTCCGCCATATGCGAGGCACCCTGCTCGTGCATCGCGGGAAGCAGCGTTATCTCCTGTGTTCGGTCGACGAAAGCGTCCAGAAGGGCGGTATTGCCGTGACCCGGAATTGCGAATACATAAGGGACACGCTCGCGGACCAAGTATTCTACGACGATCTGACCTCCGGTCATCTTTTGCCTAATATCCGACACGTGTTGCTCCTATTGTCCGAGTTTGTTTGCGCCCGATGGTGACATTGGCCTATCGAGTGTCACGCTTGACTATTCGGCGACGATTCATGTCCATTCCGCGTTGAAGATTTTTGGCCATCGCTTCGTTGCACAGATCGTGAATGGGTTGCTTGCCTGCCGCTGGCGAGAATTTCGCGTATCCCAAAATCCGCGTTGAGCATATGGTCTGAGGCCCGCAACGCTTGGGCGGCGATCGTCAACGCCGGATTCACGGCGGCCGACGACGGCAGAAACGAGGCATCGATCACGAACAGATTTTTGTGATCGTGGCTGCGGCAGAATGGATCCAACGCCGACGTCGCCGGGTCGTTGCCAAAGCGAATTGTCCCGCATTGGTGCGATGTCGAATGCTTCAAGAGGGGTTTCGTCAACACGATCGGGTATCCGCAAGCTCTCAACAACGACGCCATCTTCTTCACCAACTTGGTGTGGACTTTCAGGTTGTTCCGACGCGTTGCGAGTTGGATCATCCCGCCGTTCAAGACTACTCGATTGTCGGGATCCGGAAGATCTTCAGAGAACGCAATCCAGTCGATGCTGTGACGCGCAAGGGTCTGCCCGACGATCTTCGGCAGATATGGCACATTCGCCGAGAGCATGCCTCCCTGCAACTTGCCCAGCATCTGTACGTGCCCCAATGGATAGGGGGAGTCCGCTGCGCCAAAGTAAAATTCATTCATCGCCAACGTTTTTTGGAACACCGTAGTGTTCTCTCGTAACGATAGGCCCATGAGCGCTGTCTGGTTATGCGACATGTAATGCCGGCCCACGACATCGGAACTGTTGGCAATTCCTCGTGGCGCCGCATCCGTCGCCGACCGTAGCAGAAGCGCCGCGCTATTGATCGCTCCACAGGCGACAACAACCACCTTCGCCGAAATCCTGTCGATTCGACCTCCGTGATTGATCTCCACCGCCTCGATCAGCTTACCGTCTGATCCGGGAATGAGGCGCTGGACGAAAGCACCTGTCATCAACACCACATTGCCCGTCTCGAGAGCCGGCCGCACGAGCGATGTTTCAGCTTCGTTCTTTGCGCCGATCTTGCACGGGAATCCGTCGCAGGTTTTACATCGGATGCAGGTTCCAGTCGCGGAATAATTGACGGCAAGCGGCAATGCCGACGTTCGGGCTCCGTGTGCAGTCAGCGCGCGCGCCGACTGCGCGACAATCGGCTCCGACTCAAGAGACGGAAACGGATAGGGTTGGCTGCGCCAAGGCGCAGTGGGATCGCCATCGTCGTTCCCGTGTACACCGAACAGGTGCTCAGCTTCACCGTAGTAGGGTTCCAGATCGGAGTAGCGCACGGGCCACGCGGGGGACGAGCCCTCGCAATGCTCCAAATGTTCAAAATCGCGCTCGCGGAAGCGGATCATCGCCGCCCCATAAAACTTGGTGCAGCCGCCGACGTTATAGAAGATGCTCGGCCTGAACTGGGATCCGTTCGCGTCCAGCCAAGTCTCCTTAGCGACATACTTTTTGTCAAAGAAGACCGGGGCCACGCCCCAATTATCCTCCTCGCGCGGAACCCATTCTCCGCGTTCGATGAGTAGAACCTTGACGCCATTCCCGGCGAGCCGGCGGGCTGTAGCGCCGCCGCCGATTCCGCTCCCAATTATTATCACCTCGTGGACATCTTTCATTTCGGATCTCGCGTTGTCACACCAATGCGGTTCACCGTTGCGTATTCCAAGGACAATTCGTGAGCGTCGGAGCACCGACTGCCAATGATTCGATACGCTTTCGAGTCGAGATTTTCCGATCTTATGCTGCGACGAGCCGTCGATTCGACTGCCAGTCAACAGGTCGCAATTCAGTATATTGCTGACTCCGTGAGTCCTACAATTCGCGCGGACTACCCGGCTGACGCAAACTGACGCATTACACAGCTGCGACGCTACCGTCTCACGGTTCTCAATTATCGACCGCGAAACCGGCAACGTGCCTGCACTATTGTTATGAGTTATAGGATTAACCTGACCGCCCAAGTTGTCATCTGATCATGCGCCGCGGAAGCTCCTTAACCTCGACGACGATCGAGAACGATTCCGGGCTGTGATATCGGTTAATTGCAATGTATTGCGGGCTTTTTACATGACTTTCCAAATCACAGCAACGGCCGTTCGGCAAGAAACTGCTTGCGTCCGATCATAGTAATACGTATAACTCACAGATTGAAAGAAGGCCTCGGCAGGCGTGCGCGACTTCGAAGTACGCTCGGAGCAGTACTGCGTGATGATCGACCCAAACATCCATGTGCTCGCTGAAACGACCTTTGATGGCAACCCGACGCCGGCGCGCCAGTCGCACGCGCGACACTCGCGATCTGCACTGCCGAGCGCATGACCGGACACGGTGAAACGGCGCGCCTGCGCCTCCAGCAGAATATCGTTTAAGGAAAGCCAACATGCCAAAACTGACCGGTGGACAAATCATCGCTCGCACGCTCAAAAATTATGGCGTCGAGTACGTCACGGGCATCCCGGGACACGGTATCTGGACGCTAGCTGACGCGTTCCTAGACAAAGAATGCGACCTGAAATTCATCCAAGTGTTTCACGAGCAAAGTGCCGTGCATCTTGCAGACGGTTACTACCGCGTGAGCGGAAAGCCGATGGCCGCCGTCACGTCGATTGGCGCCGGCGCCAGCAATACCGTGATTGGCCTCGGTACGGCGTTCACGGATTCCACCAGCCTGATGCTCATCACGGGAGGGCCGCCGACGCACATGCGCGGTCACGGGCTGCTGCAGGAGCTGGAGCGGTACACCGACAACGACTTTCCGAAGATCGCCGAGGCGGTCAGCAAGCGCCACTGGGTAGCCACGCGGGTCGAGGAACTCCCGTTCATCATGCATCGCGCATGGAGCGCCATGATGACCGGCCGTCCCGGGCCCGTGCACATTGAAGTCCCCATGGACGTACAGGCCGAGGCAGCGGATGTCACGCTGCACCCGATCGAGAGTCGCCTGCCGATCGGAAAAATGTATCCGGATCCGGCGGCCATCCAGCGTGCCACCGACGTGCTGCGGAACGCGCGGCGCCCGGTGATGGTGATCGGCGGCGGCGTC
>CAYRAC010000151.1:0-8033 GCA_964422045.1 uncultured Steroidobacteraceae bacterium | reverse complement strand
CGCTCAAATGGGGCGCGTGCCATGCGGGGCAATCGGGCGGCGCGCAGGAAGTGAGCGTCGAAGTGTTGGACGATCAATTTCAAGACAGGGCGCAACAGAATTTCAAGACCACGAAGAATTTTTCGCTCCAGGGGCTCACCTGCCGTCCCGCCAAGGTGACTTTGCGAACCGCGCCGCGATTCTTATATACGCTCACCATTCCGGGGTAGCCGGCAACGGGCGCTCGCCATGCGTGTGTTGCTCGTCGAAGACGATGGCATGATTGCGCAGGGCTTGCAAACGGCGCTACGCCAGGCCGGATTCGCGGTGGATTGGATGCGCGACGGCAAGAGCGCCGGCGCAGCATTGCAGTCTGCGAGTTTCGATCTTGTTCTGCTCGATCTCGGGTTGCCGCAGCGGGACGGAATCGAGGTCTTGCGAGACCTGCGCAAGCGCGGCAATGTCACTCCGGTGATCATCCTGACGGCGCGCGATGAAATCCAACATCGCATCGCCGGGCTCGATGCCGGGGCCGACGATTACATCGTCAAGCCTTTCGATGTGGACGAAGTAACCGCGCGAATGCGTTCCGTTCTGCGCCGTGCCGCCGGCAGAGGCGACCCGAGCATTCAGTATGGCGACCTGCGTCTTGATCCGGTCACCCATACCGTCGAACGCGACGGTGTTGCGGTGGCCTTATCGGGACACGAATTTGCAGTGCTCGAAGCGCTTCTGCAGCGGCCGGGCGCCGTGTTGTCGCGCAGCCAGATCGAAGATCGATTGTACGGTTGGGATGAACAAATCGGCAGCAACGCCGTCGAAGTCTATATCCACGGATTGCGCCGCAAGCTTGGCAGCGATGCCATCCGAACACTGCGCGGTGTCGGCTACTACGTCCCGAAATTATGAAATCCATACGTGCCCGATTGTTGATAGCGCTGATCATGCTCGTCGCGCTGATTTCACTGCTGGCCGCCGGCGTCACGTATCGACGCGTGTTGAGTGAGACCTCGACCCTGTTCGACTATCAGCTGCGGCAGATGGCGTTATCGCTGCGCAACCAGATATCGCTGGCGCCGCGCATCGAAGTGCCTCCGGATCAAGGCGATGCCGATTTCGTGGTTCAGATCTGGGATGTCTTCGGTGCGCGAACCTATCTGTCGCGCCCCGGCCTACCGATGATCAACCAAACCGTCCTGGGTTACGCGGATCTGTCCGTGCGCGGCCAGGCGTGGCGCGCCTATGGCCTGCAAACGGCAGACGGGGTGATCCAAATCGCACAGCCGGCGCGGGTGCGCGAAGCGTTGGCGCGCGCCGCCGCGGAACGCGTCGTCATACCGCTGATCTTGCTGCTGCCCATCATGATTGTTGCGGTCGCCTGGATCGTCCGTCGCGGTCTATCGCCGCTGCAGTATGTCGCCGCTGAAGTGCAGCGCCGAGATGTGCGCAGCCTAACCCCCTTGGCCGCCGATAATCTGCCGCGCGAAATCGCGCCCTTGGTGGGGGAACTCAACCGGTTGTTGGCGCGGCTGCAAGACGCGTTTGCCGTGCAGCGGGCTTTTATTTCCGATGCCGCGCATGAGCTGCGATCTCCGCTCACGGCGCTGCGGCTGCAGCTGCAGCTGCTTGACCGTGCGCCCGATGAGGCCGCCCGCCTCGAAGCGCGCAACCGACTCGGCGCCGCGGTCGAGCGCGCGATTCACCTGGTGGAGCAGCTCTTGACCTTGGCGCGCAGCGATCCGCAAGAGGCGGCGGGCGACTTCAGCTCGGTCAATCTGGCGGCGGTCGCTGCGGATAGCATCGCCGATACTCACGATCTGGCTCTGGCGCGCAGCATTGATTTGGGTCTCGAGGCCGCTCCGAATGTCGCGGTGCGCGGTGATCGCGAGGCGCTGCGAACCCTGATTCGCAACTTGGTCGACAATGCGGTGCGTTACACGCCGCGGCACGGATCGGTCCAAATTCGCTGCCGGACGACGGCCGCGGGCGCGCAGCTCGAGATAAGCGACACAGGGCCCGGTATCAGCCCTGCGGACCGGCAGCGGGTGTTCGATCGCTTCTACCGAAAGACCGACTCGGAAGAGACGGGTACCGGACTCGGGCTCGCCATTGTGAAGGCCATCGCGGAGCGCCACGGCGCACGCATCAGGCTCGGCACCGCGCCGGCCGGCGGCTTGCAGGTTGAATTGAGCTTTCCGGCGGCATCTTAAGACTGCCTTAAGCATGGCGTGGGAACCTGCGCTCAGAGCACTTGCTCCATATCGCAGGAGACCCACATGCAACTTCGAAACAGGACGCTGGCATGGTCCGCGGCCGGCTTGTTTGCCGTCGGTACCGCCGCAGGATTGTCAGCCCCCACACTGTTACACGCCGGCGCTTCGCCGGCGGCTGAGCCGGTGGCCGCTAACTCAACCGCGTCCTCGGCACAGCCGATTCCGCTCATCACCGCGCCAAATTATCGGGCGATCGTCGCGCGCAACCAG
The DNA here is from genome assembly GCA_964422045.1 of uncultured Steroidobacteraceae bacterium. Classification (GTDB taxonomy): domain Bacteria; phylum Pseudomonadota; class Gammaproteobacteria; order Steroidobacterales; family Steroidobacteraceae; genus Bog-1198. The sequence continues at coordinate 5,571 of CAYRAC010000151.1, read as the reverse complement.
GCCGCCGTCGTAGGCATCACCACGGCGGGTCCGATGAACACCGCCGTCCCGCAAGAGTTCAACTTCGGCGGGCCCGATGGCGATGACGACAATCCGCTATCGAAGTTCTTTCAGGGAATACCCAGGCCGCGCCAGCGAGGCATGATGCATGCGCAAGGCTCGGGATTCCTCATCTCCGCCGACGGCCTTGTGCTCACCAACGCACATGTCGTCGACGGTGCCAAACAAGTCACTGTCAAATTGGCCGATCACCGCGAATTCAAAGCGAAAGTGTTGGGCGCCGACCGCAGCAGCGATATCGCGGTGTTGAAAATCGATGCCCATGACCTGCCGAGCGTGCATCTCGGGGACTCGGACCAACTGAGCGTGGGCGACTACGTGCTCGCGATCGGCGAACCCTTCGGTCTCGAGGAAACCGCGACCGCCGGCATCGTGAGCGCCAAAGGCCGCTCGCTGCCGGGCGACGGCTACGTGCCCTTCATTCAGACCGATGCGGCGGTCAATCCCGGAAATTCCGGTGGGCCGCTATTTGACGCCAGTGGCGCCGTCGTCGGCATCAATGCACAGATCTACTCGAACTCCGGAGGCTACCAAGGCGTGTCGTTCGCCATACCCATCAACCTCGCCGTTCAAGTCAAAGACCAAATCGTCAAAACGGGTAAGGTGGCGCACTCGCGTCTCGGAGTCGAAGTTCAGACTCTCGATCAGTCGTTGGCCGATTCCTTCAAATTGAAGACGCCGAACGGCGCCCTCGTGGCGAAGGTTACGCCGGACAGCGCGGCGGCGGCGGCGGGCATCAAGGTCGGCGACGTCATCTTGAAGTTCAATGGCAGCCCGATTATCGACGCCGGGCAGTTGTCGCAGCGGGTCGGAGCGGTAGCGCCGGGCGAGAAGGCCTCGCTTGAGATCTGGCGCGATGGCAAGACGCTGAGTCTAAGCGCGACGGTCGGCAATGCGGCGCAAGTGGCGGATGCCTCCGAAAGCCCGTCCGGCGCCAATGCACCGGCTCGGTTGGGCTTGGCGTTGCGACCCTTGAACCCCGCCGAGCGCCAGCAAGCAGGTGTTGCGGGAGGACTGATCGTCGAGGACTCGCAAGGCCACGCGGCAGAAGCGGGCATTCAACCCGGCGACGTCGTGCTGTCGGTCGACGGCACACCGGTCGAGAGCGTCGCGCAACTGCGCAAGATGGTTCAGCAGCACGACAAGCAGATCGCGCTGCTCATACAGCGCGGCGATGCGCGTTTGTTCGTCCCGGTGAACCTGGGCTAGAGAATCGACAGGCTTGCCGACAGGCTTGCCGACAGGCTTGCCGACAGGCTCACCCAGGGCGCCACGGAATGCGCCTTGGGGTGAGCCCTGTCATGTCAGCCGCCTCCAGCGGCGTCGAGATAGCTCTTCTAAGCATCTGTTCTAGAAAGAATTAAGCGCTTCAAATCAATGCTAACACCGAGCCGGCTTTAGCCGCCATCGCCGCGTCGGCGTGCGCCCTATCGGGCTCACCGATGCATCCTACAAGTGAGCGCTAAGTCTCGTTAAAATAATGTGTTGCGCTCTTTTCATTACATGAATTAGAGTTTGACCATAACTGAGGCTTTCTGGGATGGTTGGCATATGGCTACTCCGGCTCGATCGATTGCGTCGCTCACAATTTCCTTCGGCTTAGTGGCCATTCCGGTCAAGCTGTATTCCGCGACGGTTTCGGCCGAACGCATCTCCTTCAACCTCCTGCGACAAAAGGACGGGTCTCGAGTCAAGCAGCAATACGTGGCCGTGAATGACGGCAAGATCGTCGAGCGATCAGAGATGGTCAAGGGTTACGAGTTCGCCAAGGACCAGTACGTGATGTTCAGTGCCGAAGAGCTAAAAGCGTTGGAGGATGCGACCACGCACGCCATCGACATCGGTCAATTCGTGCCCTTGGCCTCCGTCGACCCGGTTTATTTCGATGGCACTTACTACCTGGCGCCGGACAAGGGCGGCGCGAAGCCCTACACCCTGCTCGCCACCGCCTTGCGAAAGGCGGATCAATGCGCGGTCGGCCGCTGGATCTCGCGTGGCAAGGAACACATCGTGGTCATCCGCGCGCTGCAGGATGGCTTGGCCATGCATCAACTGCATTTCCAAGCGGAAGTTCGCAATTTGAAGGACTTGGGAGTCGAAGCGGCGCCGGTGTCGGAACCCGAATTAAAGCTTGCTCGTCAGTTGATAGACCATTTGGCGGCGAAGCGCTTTGATCCGAACGAATATTCCGATGAGCACAAGGCGCGCGTCGAAGCAGCGATCCAAAGAAAGGTCGACGGCAAGGAGGTTTCGCTCGCGGAAGGACCGGTTTCGAATACAGGTGGCAACGTCATTGACTTGATGGAAGCACTGCGCGCCAGCATCGATGCTCGAGGGTCGAAGGCCGCCGATCTTAAGGAACGAAAGGCGCCCAAACGTGCAGCAGCCCAGGCATCATCGCGCAAAACCGCTCGACGATGAGATGCATGCCTATAACTCGAAGGACCTAGAGCGTCTTTTTGGATTGCCGGCCTCCGCGGTGCGCTCTCTGGCGCGCGCCGGCCACATCAGCCCCATCAAACGCGCGGGACGGCTGCACTACTCTTTCCAGGATCTTCTGATGATGCGCACGGCGAGCGCGCTGCGCGCTGCGAACATTTCGGCGCATCGGATCAACCGCACGCTGGAGACGTTTCGCGAAACCCTGCCGACCGGCGCGGCATCCAATCAGCGCTCGCTCACTGCGATGGGCAATCAGATTGCGATTCGCGAGGGCAAAATGCTCTGGGAGTCCGAGTCCGGCCAATATGCACTCGACCTGGGTGAGGACAAGGGCGAATTGCACGTCATCAGCCGGCCGCTCCCCGCGGCGCCCGTAGCGAAATCGGCGGACGAACTCTACGCGCAAGCCTTTGCGCTCGAGGACACGGACCCGGACGCTGCCTGCGCCATCTATGAAGCCGCGCTCGAGGTCGATCCCGAGCACGTCGAGGCGCGCATCAATTTCGGCCGGCTGCTGCATATGGCCGGCCGGCTCAGCGAAGCGGAACGCGTGTATCGCGGCGCCTCGAAACCGGAGTCCTTGATCATCTTCAATCTAGCGGTGGTACTCGAAGATTTGAAACGCGAGCCGGACGCCATCGGTGCCTATCGCGAATCTCTCGCGCTCGACCCTGGGCTGGCGGACGCGCACTTCAATCTGGCGCGGCTGTACGAGCGGGCGAAGAACCCCAAAGCGTCGTTGCGCCATCTGCTCGCGTACCGCCGCATGATGGATCGACAAGGAACCTGATGGCGAAGCCGGCGCTCTCGGTTTATCGGGCCAAACGCGACTTCTCAAAGACGGCCGAGCCATCGGGCAAGGCACGCGTGGCCCCCTCGCCTCGGCTGCGCTTTGTCATCCAGAAGCACGCGGCGCGGCAACTGCATTACGATCTTCGGCTGGAATTGAACGGCGTGTTCAAATCCTGGGCTGTCACCCGCGGCCCCTCCGTCGACCCTGCGGACAAGCGCTTGGCGGTGGAAGTCGAAGATCATCCTTTGGACTACGGAGATTTCGAGGGCACGATTCCCAAGGGCGAATATGGCGGCGGCACGGTGCAACTGTGGGACCGGGGCTATTGGTCGCCGGAGGGGGGCAAATCCGCTCAAAGCGCCTTCGACAGCGGTGATCTGAAGTTCACTCTGCAGGGATCACGCCTGCACGGCAGTTGGGTCTTGGTTCGCATGCGGGCGGATCGCTACGGCGGCAAGCGAACCAATTGGCTCTTGATCAAACATCGAGACGAGGGCGCGAGGCCGGGCGATGCCGGCAAGTTGCTCGAGGAGGACCGCTCTGTCGCCTCCGGACGCACCTTGAAGCAGATTGCGGAAGGAATAGGCAAGCGCCCCAAGCCCTTCATGCTGGCCGGCACTGCGCCCGCGAGAGCCGATGCGGTGTGGAACAGCCATGCCCCGAGCAAAGTTACGCAAGCGACCTACACACCGCTAATGGTCGCCAAGCTGCCGGAGTTCATTGAGCCGCAGCTCGCCAAGCTCGTCGATCGGGTGTCGGATGGTCCTCGCTGGGCGCATGAGGTGAAGCTCGACGGATATCGTGCGCAGCTCAGGGTCTCGGGCGCTCGTGCAACGATCCGCACCCGCACCGGCCTTGACTGGACCGATCGCTTTGCGGCGATTGCCGCGGATGCGCGCGCGCTTCCCGACTGCATCATCGACGGCGAGGTGGTCGCCCTGGATGCGCACGGCTTACCCAGTTTTAGCGCGCTGCAGGCCGCCCTGTCGGAGCAGAGGTCGCAAGAGCTCGTGTTGTTTGCGTTTGATTTATTGTTCAAAGGGCGGGAGGACCTGCGCCCGCGGCCGCTGGCGGAACGCAAGACGGAGCTCGAGAAACTGTTGAATGAACCGCAGTTCAATCAACGCTTGCGCTATGTCGCGCATTTGCAATCGAGGGCGCAAGATGTCTATGCGTCCGCCTGCAAGATGGGACTCGAAGGCATCGTCTCGAAACAGTTGGACGCCCCGTACCGCTCGGGGAGATCCGGCAGCTGGACCAAGATCAAATGTCGCGAAGGACAAGAGGTCGTGCTCGGCGGCTGGACCACCGAAGCGGGTACGGTTCGCTCGCTGTTGGCCGGTGTCTATCGCGGCGAGGAGTTCGTGTATGTCGGCCGGATCGGAACCGGATTCGGGCGCAAGGTCGCAAACCTCCTGCTGCCACGCCTGAAACAGTTGACGCGCACGAGCAGTCCGTTCCAAGGCCACACGGCGCCTCCCGCGGAGAAAAACATTCGCTGGCTGAAGCCGAGCCTGGTTGCCGAAATTCAGTTCGCGGGCTGGACCGCGACGCATATGATTCGTCAGGCCGCGTTCAAGGGCTTGCGCGAGGACAAGGCGGCGCGGGATGTTGTGGCCGAGGATGCGACAGATCCTGTCGACGAGGGTCCTATCGAAGGTAAATCACCGATGATCGCTAAACGAGCCGCCGCCAACAAGCGCACGAATCCACTGCCATCCCCGCCCAAGAGTCCCGGCTCGATGAGCATCATGGGCGTGTCGATATCCAAACCTGATAAAGCGCTATGGCCGGACGCAGGCGATGGGACGCCGGTGACGAAGGCCGATCTTGCGCAATACTTCGCGCACGTCGGGGCTTGGATGTTGCCGCATCTGGCCGGCCGCCCCTGCTCGTTGGTGCGCGTGCCCGACGGTCTCGGCACGCAGCAATTCTTTCAGCGCCATGTCATGCCAGGCATGTCGCCGCAGCTCACTTCGGTAAAGATCAAGGGCGACAAGGCTCCCTACGTGCAGATCGATCGAGTCGCAGGCTTGATCGCCGCCGCGCAGGTCGCCGTTCTCGAGATTCATCCGTGGAATTGCGCTCCCGACGATCCGGAGTTCGCGGGCCGACTCGTGTTCGACCTCGATCCGGCACCCGACGTAACCTTCAGCGCCGTCATCGCCGGCGCGATCGAGATTCGCGATCGCCTCACGGCGAGCGGCCTCGAATCCTTCTGCAAGACCACGGGCGGTAAAGGCCTGCACGTGGTCACGCCGCTGCGCACGGGCAAG
>CAYRAC010000150.1:0-8081 GCA_964422045.1 uncultured Steroidobacteraceae bacterium | reverse complement strand
TAGGCAAATCGCAGGCCCTCGCGTCGAGCTTGATCGCCAATGACGTTAAAGGCATCCGCTATTTTCTTGTAATCATCCAGAGTCTGTCTCTTCTCCTGTGGAATCGCCGGCAAAACCACGTAGTTCGCGCCAAGAGTGTGCGCTGCTGCACTCAACTCGCTCATCTTGGTTTGCAGGGTGATCAGATCCGTATGCATCGACGGCGCAGTCATCCGATTCTCATCCAGTACCGAGCGCGCCTGCGACGTTGACAAACCGAAAAATCCGCTGCCGCTGAATCCCAATTGCGGCGTAACCGTGTTCCATTTGGCGATCTCTGCCGGCGCACTGAAGGGATAGGGACCATAAAACTCCACTTCCTTGTAGCCCATGCCCGCCAGCATGCCGATACCCTGTCGAAAATCCTTCTCCAGCGTCTTTGGCACTGAGAACAACTGTATTCCGATACTCCGAAGGGTCGGGTCGGCGGCAACGAATCTTGCGTGCGTGGCGGCCAATGCGACCATGGAGGAGGAAAGAAGAAACTGCCGTCTGTTCATTGGGAAGCCTCACGTTTGACAACAGCTGGCAGCGCCAGGCAATGTAATGCATTACATGCAGGCTTAGTATACTATCAAATCGTACGCGTGCAATAGATCGATGGCGCCTGAGGGGACGGCCGGGCGTAAGATTACAGGGGAGACCGAGTTCATGAATGCAACCGCCCGCAGCGCCGGTACACCGCAGGCATTGCTGCTCATCATCGCGAACGTGTTGCCGACGATGGGCATCGTCTCGCTGATTCCGGTCCTGCCGCAGCTGTTCGCGCAGTTCCACGACGCACCGCATGCGGCATTCCTCGTGCCCGCCATCATCACGGCGCCATCGCTGTGCATCGCCATCCTGTCCGTGGTGGCGGGATGGTTCGCCGACCGCATGGGCCGGCGCAAGTTGCTGCTTGCAGCCTTGCTCGTATATGCGTTCATCGGGTGCGCGCCGCTGTTTTTGAACGATCTTGGCGCAATCATCGCCACACGCGTGTGCCTCGGCATCACGGAGGCCATCATCATCACCTGCGTCGCCACCCTGATGGGCGACTACTTCAAAGGCGCGGCGCGCCAGAAGTGGCTCGCCTGGCAAAATGCGGCCGGTTCCCTGATGGCGACCGGTCTCATCATCGTCGGCGGCCTCCTGGGTAGCTTGAGCTGGCATGGACCCTTCGCCATGTACGCACTGGCGATACCGATCTTTCTGGCGGCGCTGCGCCTGACCTGGGAGCCGGTACCGTCCGTCGAGCAGGTCGATGATGGTATTCAGAAGCCGCCCGATGCCCCATTCCCGGTGGCTCCCATGCTGCTGGTCTATGCCGTGTCGTTCTTCGGCGCGGTCATCTTCTTCATCGAGCCATTGCAACTCGGCCTGGTGATGGCCGCGATCGGCAAAGGCACTCCGGACGTTATCGGCTTCGTGATCGCCGGCACGGGCTTTGCCCTGCCGGTCGGGGCCTACCTGCTCGGCCGTCTCAAGAGCTTGCGGGTCGGCTATGTATTCGCGGCGGCACTTGCCTTCTTCACCGCAGGCTTCTTGCTGCTGGCTCGATCGCACACTCTGGTGGGTGTGATCTGGGGCGCGTGCCTTGCACAGTTCGCTTGCGGAATTACTTTTCCCTTGCTGCTGACGTGGGCGCAGAGCAAGCTGCATTTTGGCGTGCGCGCCTTCGGCATGGGACTCTGGAATTCGGCCTTCTTCATCGGACAGTTTGCGAGCACCATGGCGGTGTCATACGTCTCACAGACCTCGGGCGGCATCGCCGGCGCGATGCGCCTGTTCGCGATCGTCTGCGCCATCGCGCTGCCCATCAGTGTCATCGGGGAGGCGCTGAGCGGCCGTTCGGCGGCCGCGACGCGTCACTAAAGAAAGAGCGCCAATGGCCTATTTGCAGCGTCCAGTCGATCCGCGGATCACGAGTTGGGTCGGCAAAATCCTGCGGCGCGCCGGCACATCATCGCCCCGCAAAATCTCGATCAGCATGTTCATCGCTTCGCGTCCGAGTTCGTCCTTGGGCTGAGCGACGGTGGTGAGCGGCGGATCCATATAGCGTGCAAAGCGAATGTCATCGAATCCCATGATCGAAATGTCTCCCGGAACGCGCAGTCCCTTCGACTTGATCGCCTGCATGGCGCCAATGGCCATTTCATCATTGGAACAAAATATCGCCGTAAACTTCTGATCCTGCGCCAGCAGCGTTTCGACCGCACGAATGCCGGATTCGACCGAGAAATCGCCGATAACCGTCAACTTGCGATCGCGCTTGATCCCATTGAATTGCAGCGCCTGCTCGTATCCTTGATCGCGATCAATGCTGATGGGGCTGTGCATCGGTCCGGTCACGAACGCAATGTCGCGATGCCCAAGGGTCATGAGATATTCGACCGCCTCCTTCGCCGCTGCCGTATTGTCCACGTAGACGCTGGTGATCGACTTGTCCTTGACGTATTCGCATGCATTGACGATGCGCAGAGGACCCGACGCCGCAACTCTCGGGATATGCGGCAACAATGTGATCAATCCATCGGCTTGTTTGGTGGCAAGCAGATCGGCGTACGCGTCCTCTCGAACCCGGCTGTACTGGGTATCTCCCAGTAATACGGAATAGCGATTGTGATGCGCAACCTGCTCTATGCCGCGAATGACCTCGGCAAAAAATGGGTTGGATATATCGGGCACCAGGGCCACGATGACGTGCGTTCGAGCCGTGCGCAGCATCCGCGCCTGCGCATTCGGGGTGTATCCCAGCCGATCGATGGCCGCTTGGACCCGGCTGCGTGTTGAGGGCGCGACTACATCCGGCATTTGCAGAGTTCGCGAGACCGTGGCCACCGATACCTTTGCCGCCTGGGCTACTTCCCGGATGTTGTAGCTGCTGCGTGCGGCCGGCTTAACGCCTCGTTTGGACTTTTTGACGGTGGGCATTGAATGTCACATGTGGGTGAACAATTGTCTGACATCCTACCAGCTTCGTGGCAGGGCATGCAGCCAGGTGTAATGCGTTACAGGAATCGGTCAGATTGCCAACCACTCCGCAAACATCGCGGGCCAGTGGGCGTTCGGCGTGCCGAGCTTGCCTACCCCGAACCCGTGTTCACCCGTCTCGAAGAAATGTGCTTCCGCAGGGACGCGATTCTGGCGCAACGCATTCAACATGATGAAGGCATGATGATCGGGGGCGACGACGGAATCATCCATGGCGCTCGCCAAAAAGCAGCGCGGTGTATTGTGAGCAACGTGCAGCTCCGGCGAGCGGCGCACCAGCTGCGCCGCCGTTGGGCCGTCTCCCAGCAGCATGCGTTTCGTGAAGTCGGAAGCATATAGTGAAATGAGCGGGTAGATCAGCCCCGCAAACGCGGGGCGCGCGCTCTGCCGATCAGTGTCGTCGAGCGCCTGGTAAACGCCTTGGGCGTGGTCGGTGGCAAGAGTAGCCGCCAAATGCCCGCCGGCGGAAAAGCCCAGCACGCCGAGTTTCTCCGGGTCCACGGAAAACTTGCCGGCATTGGCGCGAATCAAGCGCATCGCCCGCTGCGCGTCTTGAAGCGGCACGTCTTCCCGCGATTGCCAGCCTTCTCCCGGAAGACGATACGTGAGTACGAATACGCTGATGCCGAACGGAGTCAATGCATTCGCGATATCCACGCCTTCATTGCCGATCGATAATGAGAAGTACGCTCCACCGGGGCAAACCAGCACGCCGCGTCCATTGGGACGCTTCGCGCGGAACACATTCACGGCGGGTGTGGAGACGCCCCTGAGGAACGCCGCAGACCAATCAGCCGCAAGAACCGGCGGCCGGAAATCGTCGATCCCCGGTGCAGGACCCGGCCATACTGGATATATCTCCTTGGCAGGCCAGCCGGCGGGTGGCGGCTCGCGTACAACTTTCGGGGGCGGCGACTGCGCGAACGCGCTGCCCGCGGACGCGGCCAACAATCCGATTCCCGCCGCGAACCGTCGACGAGTGATTTGAACTTTCGACATCAGTTTGTCGCCCCCGAGATCCTGTGCGCGCATTCGCGAAGCATAAGTCAAACCATGCAGAGGTTGGTCGAAACAAACCGTCGGCCAGCGCTCGTTATGGCGCATTGAGCTTGCACAGGGGGAGTATGTATCGGGATAGTGTGGCGGATGGATCGAATGAATCGCCCTGGATTGACGTTGGCGCGTGAACGGTGCGCTGCCGACCGGCGCCGCCGGGTCTGGTGGTCGCTTTGTTACGGCAATTTCAATCCGCGGCGTCGCATGCCGCCCCGGCGTGGACTCGAGCGCCACCGCTTCTACTTTCTCGACTGGCACTCCTCGCATCTGCTGGCCGTTGCGATCGGGGTCTTGTTATTGAGCGCGATGGACGCATTTCTGACCTTGCTGCTGCTGGAACGCGGCGCCGCCGAGGTGAACCCCATCATGGCGGCACTGCTCTATCGCAGCGTCGCGGCATTCGCCGCGCTGAAAATGGCCATGACCAGCGTCAGCATCGTGCTCATGGTGTTTCTGTCGCGCTATCGATTCATGCGACTGCTGCGGGTCGAGTGGGTGCTGTGCGCAGTGTTGGTCGCTTACGGCAGTCTCATTTGCTACGAAGTGTCGCTGCTCAAGAACCTATTGGAGCTGCCGATCTTCTAGTTTTGGCGGACTGGGTCACATTCCATATTGCGCCGCCTTGGGCTAAACTGTAGATAAGTCAGGAAACCCGCCCGCGCAACCCATCATATTGATGTACTTGAGATTTTCACCGCCCTCACCATGAGTCAATCCCTCGCCGAGCAGTTCGCCACGACAGCACTTTCCGGCGGTAATGCCGGCTACATCGAAGATCTGTACGAGCAGTTTCTGGAGGATCCGAGTCGGATCGACCCCACTTGGGCCGCCTACTTTCGCCGCCTGCAGGGCGGCGCCAGTGGCGAAGTCGCCCATGCGCCGATTCGCGAGCGTCTGCTGGCAAGCCTCAAATCGGCGCCGCGCCCCGCAAGCGCCGCTCCCAGCGCCGAGGCAGGCGGAGCGAGTGCCAAGCAAGGCGCGGTGTCGCGCCTCATTCAGGTGTACGCGAACCGCGGCCACTTGGTCGCCAATTTGGACCCGCTCGGTTTGCAGGAACGCGCCAAGCCGTACGTGCTCAACCCGGAGTACTTCGGTCTTTCCGACGCCGATCTGAATACCGAGTTCTTTACCGGCAGCCGCAACGCTGCGATTGCCGAACGCGCCAAGCTCAAGGACATTCTCGCGGACCTTAAGTTTGTCTATACCGATACGATCGGCGCGGAGTTTGCGCATGTATCGAATACCGATGAACGGCTGTGGCTGCAAGACAGCTTCCAGGTGGCGCGCATGCAGCGCCGCTTCAGCGCCGCCGAGAAGAAGAACATCCTCTGGCAGCTGACCGCGGCGGAAGGCTTGGAGCGCTACCTGCACACCAAGTACGTGGGTCAGAAGCGCTTCTCGCTCGAGGGCGGCGACAGTCTGATTCCTCTGCTCGACGAACTGGTGCAACAGGCTGGCAAGGCGAGCGTCGAGGAGGCCATCGTCGGCATGGCGCACCGCGGCCGCCTCAATGTGCTGGTGAACCTGCTCGGCAAGTCGCCGAAGGATTTGTTCAACGAGTTCGAAGATCACTACGATCTGGCGAAGCTGCGTGGCTCCGGCGACGTCAAGTATCACAAGGGGTTTTCAGCCGATCTGAAAACCGAGTCGGGCAACGTGCACGTGGTGTTGGCGTTCAATCCGTCGCACCTCGAGGTCGTGAACCCAGTGGTGGAGGGATCGGTTCGCGCGCGCCAGGAACGGCGCGGCGACATCATGGGCGACAAGGTGTTGCCGGTGCAAATTCACGGCGATGCGGCGTTTGCCGGCCAGGGCGTCATCATGGAAACCCTGCAGCTGTCGCAGGCGCGCGGTTTCTACACCGGCGGCACGGTGCATGTCATCGTCAACAATCAAGTCGGCTTCACGATGAGCGATCCGCGCGATGCGCGCTCGACGCTGTATTGTTCGGACGTGGCGAAAATGGTCGAAGCGCCGATTTTCCACGTCAATGCCGATGATCCCGAGGCCGTGTGTTTCGTCGCGCGCTTTGCGCTCGAATATCGCATGAAGTTTCACAAGGATGTGGTGATCGACCTCGTTTGCTATCGTCGGCTCGGGCACAACGAGGCCGATGAACCCGCCGCGACGCAGCCGCTCATGTATCAGGTCATTCGCAAGAAACCGACCGCGCGACAGCTGTACGCGGAAAAACTGGCGGCCGAGGGTGTGCTGAGCGCCGCAGAAGCAACCGCCATGATCGAGCAGTATCGTACCGGCCTCGATGAGGGCAAACCGCAGGCTCGCGCCGCACTCGGACTGATCGGCAACAAGTTCACCGTGAATTGGAGCGAGTATTTGGGCGCGGACTGGTCGGAGCCGGTGAAGACCGCTATCGACATGAGCCGCTTACGTGCGCTCGGCAAGGCGATCACGACCTATCCGTCGGACTGGGTTCTGCACCCGCGCGTTCTTGCCATCATGCAGGCACGCGAGAGAATGGTTAACGGCGACCTCGCGCTCGACTGGGGCGCCGCCGAGAACTTGGCGTATGCAAGCCTGGTGCAGGAAGGATATCCGGTTCGGCTCACCGGCCAGGACAGCGGTCGCGGCACGTTCTTTCACCGCCACGCGGTGCTGCACGACCAAGTAACCGGTCGCCTGTACACCCCGTTGCAACATCTCGCGACCAACCAGCCGACCTTTACCGTCACCGACTCGGTGCTCTCCGAAGAAGCGGTGTTGGGCTTCGAATACGGTTTCTCGACCACCGAACCGCATTGCTTGACGATATGGGAAGCGCAGTTCGGCGACTTCTGCAACGGCGCGCAAGTCATCATCGATCAGTTCATCACGTCCGGCGAGGCCAAATGGGGCCGGTTGTCGGGGCTCACCTTGTTCTTGCCGCATGGCTACGAGGGCCAGGGGGCCGAGCATTCTTCCGCCCGCCTGGAGCGTTTCCTGCAGCTATGCGCCGAGTTCAACATGCAAGTGTGCGTGCCGTCGACGCCGGCGCAGATGTTTCACATGTTGCGGCGGCAGATGGTGCGTCATTTGCGCAAGCCGCTCATCGTCATGACGCCGAAGAGTTTGTTGCGACATCCGCTGTCGGTGTCGCGTCTCGAAGAGCTCAGCACCGGAAGTTTCTACTCGGTCATCGATGAGATCGACGAAATAAAGCCGTCCGCCGTGACCCGCCTGGTGCTGTGTAGCGGCAAGGTGTATTTCGATCTTCTGAAGGCGCGGCGCGATGCCAAAATCGATTCCGTCGCCATCGTGCGCCTCGAGCAGCTCTACCCCTTCCCGCAAGACGAATACGAAGCGATTCTGCGCAAGTATGAAAATGCCCGCGAGATCGTCTGGTGCCAGGAGGAGCCGCAGAATCAGGGCGGCTGGTATCAAATCCGCCATCGATTGCAATCGAAACTCGGCCCGAACGACGAGCTTCTGTATGCGGGACGCGCCGGCGCCGCAGCTCCGGCAACCGGCATCCACGCTTTGCACGACGAGCAGCAAAAAAATCTGGTCGTGGCGGCGCTGCAGGGCGTGCCGCCGGAAGAGGCTTCTCGACAAACGATGCGTCTTCCCGTAATTCAAATCAGGACAGGTTAATGACTATCGAAGTTCGCGTGCCGCAGCTGCCCGAGTCGGTGGCTGACGCCACAATTGTGTCCTGGCACAAGAAGCCCGGGGATTGGGTCGCGCGCGACGAAAATCTGGTCGATTTGGAAACCGACAAGGTGGTTTTGGAGGTGCCGGCACCGGCGGCAGGCGTCCTCAAGGAGATTGCCCTCAAAGACGGTACCTCCGTGACCAGCGGCCAGGTGCTGGCGCTGCTCGATGAGGGCGCCACGGCCCTCCCAGGCGCCAGCGCACCGGCCATCATGGCGTCCGACGGCGCGGCGACCACGGCCAAGGAGGCGACTGAGGCGGTGGCGGGGAAACTCAGCCCGGCGGCCAAGCGCGTCGTCGAAGAGAACAAAGTCGACCCGAAGGCGGTGTCAGGCTCGGGCCGCGATGGCCGCGTCTCGAAG
>CAYRAC010000149.1:0-8103 GCA_964422045.1 uncultured Steroidobacteraceae bacterium | reverse complement strand
TATTCGGATCTCGAGGAAGTGTGGAAGGCGGAGAAAGCCTCGGTGCAGGGCGCCGCGCACATAAAAGAAGAGCTGGAGCGCGCACGGCAGGATGTGGACACGGCGCGTCGAGCCCAGGATTTGGCGCGCATGTCCGAGCTGCAATATGGTCGCATCCCGGCGCTCGAGCAGCGGCTCGCCAAGGCGCTGGAAGTCGAGCAAAAGCCGAATCAACTGTTGCGCAACTCCGTGACCGAAGTCGAGGTGGCGGAGATCGTCTCGAAATGGACCGGCATTCCGGTGTCGCGCATGCTCGAAGGCGAGCGCGATAAACTGCTGCGCATGGAGGAAGTGCTCGGCAGGCGTGTCGTCGGCCAGGGAGAGGCGGTCAAAGCGGTGGCGGATGCGATCCGCCGGACTCGCGCGGGGCTTTCCGACCCGCACCGGCCGAGCGGCTCATTCATGTTCCTAGGTCCGACCGGCGTCGGCAAGACCGAGCTGTGCAAGGCGCTCGCGGAATTCATGTTCGACACGGAAGATGCGTTGGTACGGATCGACATGTCGGAGTTCATGGAGAAGCATTCCGTGGCCCGCTTGATCGGCGCGCCGCCGGGATACGTCGGCTACGAAGAGGGCGGTTATTTGACCGAGGCGGTGCGCAGGCGCCCGTACTGCGTCATTCTGCTGGATGAAATCGAGAAGGCGCATCCCGATGTGTTCAATGTGCTGCTGCAGGTGCTCGATGACGGCCGTCTCACCGACGGACAGGGCCGCACCGTGGATTTTCGCAATTGCGTGGTGATCATGACCTCGAACTTAGGTTCGCAGGTCATCCAGGAACTGGCGGGCGAGGCGAATTACGCGAAGATGAAGCAAGCCGTGATGCAGGTGGTGGGTCAGCATTTTCGGCCGGAATTCATCAATCGCGTCGACGAGATCGTCGTGTTTCACTCGCTCGGGCGTGAGCAGATCCGGTCGATCGTCGACATCCAGTTGGGACGCTTACGGCAGCGGCTTGCGGAGCGCGATATCACCCTGCGGCTGGACGATGCTGCGCGCGACAAGATCGGCGAAGCGGGCTTCGACACGGTGTACGGAGCGCGGCCGTTGAAGCGTGCCATTCAAGCGCAAATCGAGAACCCGTTGGCGCAGAAGATTCTGAGCGGCGATTTTGTGGCCGGGGACCGGGTGATCGCCAAACTCAAGAAGGACGCGCTGGTGTTCGAGAAAGAACGCCTGCACTGAGCGCCCGGGTGCGGCGCGGGGCCGCCGTTCGCTATACTTGCGGCGCGGCTAGGGATCGACAACAGGAAGAACATGCCTTTTTACGAGTACCAGTGCAAGAACTGCGGCCACGATCTCGAGGCCATGCAGAAGATCAGCGAGCCGCCGTTGAAGAAGTGTCCGCATTGCGGCAAGCCGCAGCTGCAGCGCCTGATGTCGGCGCCGGTGTTTCGGCTCAAGGGCGCCGGCTGGTATGAGACCGACTTCAAGGGCGACAAGGACAATCAGCGCAACCTCGCGGATCGGCCGGAGGCCGACTTGCCGGCAGAGGTCGCCAAGGATCTCGCCAAAGACACGGCGAAGGAAGGCACCGCCGATGCCAAGGCGGGCGCGAACGGCAAGGATGTCAAGGACGCCAAAGAGGCAAAAGCTGAGAAGGGCGCCGACAAACCGGTGGAGAAAGCAGCGAAGGAGCCGGCCAACAAGCCGCAAGCTCGGCGCAGCAAGACGCGGGCGAAGAAGCCGCTGAGGAAACCGGCGCCGCCGGCGAGGCGGCGAGGCTAGCATGCGCACGCACTATTGCGGACAGGTCAACGAGTCGTTGACCGGACAGGTCGTCAGCGTTGCCGGCTGGGCACAGCGCCGCCGCGACCATGGCGGCGTCATCTTCGTCGATCTGCGCGACCGCGAAGGGCTGTTGCAAGTGGTATTCGACCCGGACAAGGCCGAGATGTTTGCATCGGCCGAGCGCGTGCGCAATGAATTCGTGCTCAAGGTCACGGGGCTGGTGCGGGCACGGCCGCCGGGCACCGCCAATGCCAATTTGAAGTCGGGGCAGGTCGAGTTGCTGTGCCAGGAACTCACCATCCTCAATCGCTGCGAGCCGCTGCCGTTTCAACTCGACGAGCATGTGAGCGAAGAGGTGCGGCTGCGCTATCGCTACATCGATCTGCGGCGCGAGGAGATGCGCGAGCGCTTGCTGCTGCGTCATCGAATTACGCGTGCGATGCGCCACTATTTGGACGAGGCCGGCTTTATCGACATCGAAACGCCGATGCTGTCGAAGGCGACCCCGGAAGGGGCGCGGGATTACTTGGTCCCGAGCCGCACGCATGCCGGCAAATTCTTCGCCTTGCCGCAGTCACCGCAAATTTACAAACAATTGCTGATGATCGCGGGTTTCGACCGCTACTATCAGATCGTGCGTTGCTTTCGCGACGAGGACTTGCGCGCCGACCGGCAACCTGAATTCACGCAGCTCGACATCGAGACGTCGTTTCTCGATCAGCCGGACATCCAGAAATTGATGGAAGGTTTGGTCCGGTATTTGTTCAAGCAGGTGCTCGCCGTCGATTTACCGGACCCAATACCGCGTATGAGCTATGCCGAGGCCATGCGTCGCTACGGATCGGACAAACCCGACCTGCGAATCCCGCTCGAATTGGTCGATGTGGCGGATCTGGTGAAGGGCTGCGATTTCAAAGTGTTTGCGGGTCCGGCGGCCGATCCCGACGGACGCGTCACCGCACTGCGTGTGCCGCAAGGCGCACGATTATCGCGCAAGGAGATCGATGACTACACCGCCTACGTGGCGCGCTATGGCGCGAAAGGCCTGGCCTACGTCAAGGTCAATGAGGTGGCGAAACAACGCGAAGGATTGCAATCGCCCATTTTGAAATTCCTCAGCGATGCGGCGGTTGGCGGAATTCTCGAGCGCACCGGCGCGGCCGACGGCGACTTGATTTTCTTCGGCGCCGACAGCGGCAAAGTGGTCAGCGATGCGTTGGGTGCGCTGCGCCTCAAGGTCGGGCAGGATCTCAAACTCGGCGCGACGGGGTGGCGGCCGCTGTGGGTCGTGGACTTCCCGATGTTCGAGTGGGACGCGCAGACGAAGCGCTGGCAAGCGATGCATCATCCCTTCACCAGCCCCGCCGATTTGGACTATGCGGCCTTGGCGGCGAGCCCCGGCGAGGCGACCGCCAAAGCCTATGATCTGGTGTTGAACGGATCGGAAATCGGCGGCGGCTCAGTGCGCATTCATTCGCAGGAACTGCAGTCCGTGGTGTTCGATCTGCTGGGGATTTCACCGGAGGAAGCGCGTCTCAAGTTCGGATTTCTGTTGGATGCGCTCAAGTTCGGCGCGCCGCCGCATGGCGGCATCGCATTCGGACTCGATCGGTTGGCAATGCTGATGGCCGGAGCGGACAGCATTCGCGATGTGATCGCCTTCCCGAAAACTCAAACCGCAGCCGACCTTCTGATGGATGCGCCGACGGAAGTGAGCGAGGCGCAGCTGCGCGAGCTGCATATACGCGTGCGCGTCCCGCCTACGCCCTAAGTGAACGCAGGAACCTTTCGGCGTCCGGAATCGGTTTTGATCGTGATCTACACCGAGGGCGGTGAATTCCTATTATTGGAGCGGCGCCGTCCGCCCGGTTTTTGGCAGTCCGTGACGGGCAGCTTGGAATGGGGCGAATTCGCCGACGCTGCAGCACGGCGCGAAGTGGCGGAGGAAACCGGCATCACGCAAGGCGTGCTCGTCAATCTACAGTGGACGCAGGTGTATGACATCTTGGCGTCGTTCGGCAAAATTTACGCGCCCGGAATCACTCGCAATCTCGAGCACGCTTTTTCCTTGCGACTCGCCGGGCGCGTGCCGGTGACATTGAGCGACTCGGAGCATGTCGGATATCGCTGGGTGTCGGGCGAGGAGGCTGTCGAAACGGTATCCTCTAGCACCAATCGGGCGGTGATCGAGGACCTGCGTTTGGGAGTCGCGCCGTGAGTACCGTCATCGTGTACGTGCACGGATTGTGGCAGCGCGGCGCTGAATCGCTGTGGCTGCGGCGGCGCTTGGCGCAAGATCTGGACGCCGACGCGCGCATCTTTTCCTACCCGTCGGTTGCCGCCGATGCGACCGCCAATTCGCGGGCGCTCGCCGAATATCTTAGCGCCATCGGCGCCGATACACTGCACTTGATCGGACATAGCTTGGGAGGCCTCGTGATCCTCAAGCTGTTCGAGGAAATGGCGCAGGCGCGCGCGCACTGGCCGCCCGGACGAATTGTGCTGCTGGGTCCACCGTTGCGCGGCAGCCGAACGGCGCAAAATCTGGCACGCATCCCATTTGGCAAGAGAATAATGGGTTTAGGGGTGAGCGAGGAACTGCTGGTGCCGCGCGAGCGCACCTGGTCGGGATCGCGGGATTTGGGTGTAGTGGTGGGCGATTTGGGGGTGGGGCTCGGCCGGCTGGCGGGGCCTCTTGGGGGTCCGAACGACGGAACCGTGCTGGTCGAGGAGACGCAGCTGCCCGGCGCGACCGATCGCGTGGTGCTGCGCGTAAGTCACACCGGGATGCTGTTTTCGGCAGCGGTGGCGCGTCAGGCTTGCGTATTCTTGCGCACCGGCCGGTTTGCACATTGATTCTCGCTGCGCGCTAGCCGTGCTCGCCTCGGCCGCCGCGGTCGAGGGTTTGTAGCCGAAACAGCAAGTCGAGCGCTTCGCGCGGGCTCAAGGCATTGGGGTCGAGCGCGCGCAGGGCCTCGAGCGCTGCGGATTCGGGCGCCGGCGCGGATGCGGGTGCAAACAGGGGCAGTTCGGTTTGCGGCGAAGTGGAGGTGCGCAGCGCGTCGCGCTCGCGTTCGAGTTCGCTCAAGTAACGCCGCGCCTGCGCGGTGACCGATTTCGGGATGCCGGCGAGAGCCGCGACTTGCAAGCCATAACTCTGGTTGGCCGGGCCGTCCTTGACGCTGTGCAAGAAGACCAACGTGTCGCCGTGTTCCACCGCTTCGACGTGCACATTGACCACCCCCGGGGCCTCGCCGGCGAGACTGGTGAGTTCGAAGTAGTGCGTGGCGAATAAGGTGAATGCGCGGATTTTATTCGCGATGAACGCCGCGCAGGCCCAGGCGAGGGACAGTCCGTCGAATGTGCTGGTGCCGCGTCCCACCTCATCCATGAGCACGAGACTTTGCGCCGTGGCATTGTTCAGAATGTTTGCCGTCTCGGTCATCTCCAGCATAAAGGTCGAGCGGCCGCCGGCGAGATCGTCCGACGCGCCGATCCGCGTGAAGATGCGATCCATCGGACCCAGCACCACGCGGCGAGCCGGCACGTAGCAGCCGATGCGTGCCAGAATCACGATCAGCGCCGTTTGGCGCATATAGGTGCTCTTGCCGCCCATGTTCGGCCCCGTAATGATGAGCATGCGGCGCGAATCATCGCAGCGCAGGTCATTGGGAACGAAGGGTTCTCGGCCGGCGCGCTCCACCACCGGATGGCGGCCGGCCTCGATCAGCAACATCGGTTCGTCGACGAGTTCGGGCTGCGCGCAGTCGAGAGCGGCGGCACGCTCTGCAAAACACGCAAGCACGTCGATTTGCGCGATAGCGGCCGTGCTCGCCTGCAGCGCCGCCAGGCGCGACGTCAAATGGTCGAGTAAACCTTCATATAGCGCCTTTTCCCGGGCAAGCGCCCGGTCACGCGCGCCAAGTACTTTGTCCTCGAAGGACTTCAATTCCGGGGTTATGAATCGCTCGGCGGATTTTACCGTCTGGCGGCGCAAGTATTCCGCCGGCACCGCCGCAGCCTGACTGCGGCTGAGCTCGATGTAGAAACCTTGCACGCGGTTGAAACCCAGCTTGAGGCTCGATAGTCCCGTGCGCTCGCGCTCGCGATGTTCGAGGTCGAGCAAGAACTGTTCGGTATTGGTGCCGAGCAGACGCAGCTCGTCGAGCTCCGCATCGAAGCCCGGCGCGATCACGCCGCCGTCGCGCAGATGGTGCGGCGGAGAGTCGACGAGCGCTCTCGACAACAGCGCGTGGTCTTGCGCGCGATCGTCATTGTGCTCTTTGAGTTCGACGATCAACTGCTGCAGGAGCGGCGAGGCGGCGCTGCCAACCGCGGCTTGCAGCTGCGGCAGGACGCCGAGCGCGGCGCGCAGCTGCGCGAGGTCTCGGGGCCTGGCAGAACGCAGCGCGATTCTCGCGACGATTCTCTCCAAATCGCCGATCGCCTCGAGAGGCTGCGCGACGGCCGTGTGCAGCGCGCCTTCCATCAGCGTCGCGACCGCGTGGTACCGGGCACGCAATACACCGTTATCGCGCAGCGGCCGGTGCAGCCAACGGCGCAGCATGCGCCCGCCCATGGCGGTTGCGGTGCGATCGAAAACGCCCGCCAGGGTCAGTTCTGCGTTGCCGGCAAGGCTCTCGTCGAGCTCGAGGTTGCGCCGCGTCGCCGGGTCCATGATGAGCGCGGCATCGCGCTCTTCCACAGCTATCGATAGCAGATGCGGCAGCGCGGATTTCTGCGTGTCGCGCACGTAGGCGAGCAGCGCGCCGGCCGCGGCTATCGCCAACGGCTTGTCGGCGCAGCCGAATCCCGCGAGGTCGCGCGTGCGAAATTGTTCGGTGAGGGCGCGCGTCGCAGATTCGGTATCGAAATGCCACGGCGGCCGCAGACGGAACGGCCGCTCGGACAGCCGCTCTGCCCCCTCCGGTGCCAACAATTCGGCGGGACGCAGCCGTTCGATCTCCGCCTCGAGCGCCGCCGCCCCCGGCAGTTCCATGATGGTGAAGCGGCCGGCTGCGAGGTCGAGCCAGGCGAGACCGTAACGGCCATTGGCGCCGAACACGCTGGCGAGCAGGTTGTCGCGGCGTTCGTCGAGCAGAGCTTCGTCGGTAATCGTCCCCGGCGTCACGATGCGCACGACCTCGCGCTCCATGGGACCCTTGGTCTTTCCGGGCTCGCCGCGTTGCTCGCAAATAGCGACCGACTCGCCCTTGCGAACCAATCGCGCCAGATAGGTGTCGAGCGTGACCGCGGGCACCCCGGCCATGGGGATGGGCGCGCCGGCGGATGCGCCGCGCTGGGTGAGCGCGATATCCAGCAGCTGCGCGGCACGCCGGGCGTCGTCGTAGAACATCTCGTAGAAATCGCCCATGCGATAGAACAAGAGCACGTCGGGATGCTGCGCCTTGATGCGCAGGTACTGCTGCATCATGGGGGTGTGCTCGGCGGATTCGATCCTGACCGCTGAAGTGTCAGGCTTGGTCATAGTGTTCCTCGAGTATACCTAGTCGCGCAGCGGCGGTCTGTCCGACCTTGCGCACTTTGCAGGCGCTCGAATGATAAAATCGTTTGATGGTATCGCAGTCCATCGATCCCGATGAGTGGCAGTCTTTGTACGCGAGCGCGGCTGCCGCGCTGGGCAGCGGCCAGTTGCAGAGGGCCATTCAACTATACGACAGCGCAATTCATCGCAAGCCCGATCACGCCGAGGCTTACTACAAACGTGCCAATGCTCTGAATGGACTTGGACGATGGGAATTGGCGCTGGCCGATTACGATCGAGCCATTGCGTTAAATCCGGCGTATGC
Source organism: uncultured Steroidobacteraceae bacterium (assembly GCA_964422045.1). GTDB lineage: Bacteria > Pseudomonadota > Gammaproteobacteria > Steroidobacterales > Steroidobacteraceae > Bog-1198. The sequence goes on along the minus strand of CAYRAC010000149.1, from coordinate 523 downwards.
CTACGCCTTTTGCAATCGAGGCACGGTGCTGGAACGCATGGGCCGATGGGATGAGGCGCTCGGCAGCTACGATCGAGCGGTCGCACTCAATCCCGGCGATTTTCTGGCGTACTACAACCGGGCTTCCGTGCTCAAACATCTCAAGCGATTGGAGGAGGCACTCAGCAGCTACAGCCAAGCCATCGCGCTCAAAGGCGACTACTTCGCGGCCTATTTCAATCGCGGGAATATTCTCAAGGAGTTGGAACGGTACGAGGCGGCTGCGTCGAGCTACACCCAAGCGCTTGCACTCGATCCAGAACACAAGTATCTGCTCGGCACGCGCCGGCAATCGCAAATGCAGATTTGCGATTGGTCCGGGCTAACAGCGGATTTGCAGCAACTGGCAGCCGGGCTGCAGGCGCACAAGGCTGTATCCGCGCCATTTCCGCTGTTGGCGCTGCTGGAGTCGCCAATCCTGCAGCGCTTGGCGGCACAGATCTATGTTCGAGAAGAATGTCCGCCTGACGATTCGCTCGGTGCG
>CAYRAC010000148.1:0-8213 GCA_964422045.1 uncultured Steroidobacteraceae bacterium | reverse complement strand
TCTGGTGGATTTGCGGTTGTCGACGACCTTTGGCGGCAACGAAGTTGCCACCCGGGCCGTGCATCGGCTGCTGCTCGACGGCAGCTACCGCAAACATATGCAAGCGACTCAAGCAAAACTTGCGGTGGCGCACGCGAAAACATCAACGCGGCTGATGGAGTCCGGGCTGCGACAATGGTGCCAACCGCGAGGCGGATTATTCGTGTGGGCCGAGTTGCCGGACGGCCTCGACGCGGCGGATGTGACGCGGCACGCACTGCGCGAAGCTGTCATGCTCGCCCCGGGCGATGTCTTCAGCTGCAACCGTAGCGCCAGAGGCTACCTGCGGTTCAATGTGTCGCAATGCAATGAAACGAGAATCTTCGAGGTATTGCAGCGTTGCATCCGCGCCTGCCGCAAACAGCGCGGCTGATCAATTGCCGCTCGTCTCGCCGCCGCCGGAGGCATGCGCCTCGGGCTTCAGATTGCCGGGATTGAGTCTCGCGTTCAGCGCTTTGAGCTCCTCCAGGCAAGCTCGCTTGGCGTCATTGTAGGACATCACCCGGTCGGCGGTCATTCGCTTGATCATGCAGCCATTGATGCGCCGCTGCGATTCGGAGGCGCGCGCCTCCGTCCCTATGATCAGGATCATGCACATCAGGGATAGTGGGCGATTCACCGGCGGGCTCCAAGCAAGTATTCGTTTGCGGGACGCAGTATGTCGCGCCGCGCCGTTGGGACAAGACGCAAAACACCCCTCAAGCTGTCGGATTTGCTCCGACATGCATTTCGCCTCGCCGGCGATATTCCGCTATTCTGCGCGCCATGACTCAACGAAAGCCGGTGCGCCCCAGCGAGGGGCTGGCGAACGTACGCTACGAAATCCGCGGTAAGTTGGCGCGACGCGCGCTTGCTTTGGAGCGTTCAGGCTACGACATCGTGTCGCTCAATATCGGCAATCCCTATGCATTCGGCTTCAGAACTCCGGAAACCATGCGTTTGGCGATGATCGAGAACCTGCGCAACAGCGAAGGCTACGTGCACCAAAAGGGCATCTTCCCGGCGCGCGAGGCCGTGGTAATGCAGCAGCAGGAGCGCGGGGTGCGCGGAGTCACCGCCGAAGAAGTGTTCATCGGCAACGGCGTCAGCGAATTGATCGATCTTAGTCTGCGCGCGCTGCTCAATTCCGGCGACGAGGTGCTGGTGCCGAGCCCCGACTATCCGCTGTGGACTGCCGCGGTGAACCTCAACGGCGGGCGCGCGGTGCACTACCCCTGCCATGCAGCCGCCTTGTTCATCCCGGACCCCGAGGAAATCGAGGCTTTGGTGAGCAAGCGTACGCGTGCCATCGTCATCGTCAACCCCAATAATCCCACCGGAGCGGTCTATCCGCGCGAGACCTTGGCTGCGATCGCACGCTTTGCGGAACAACATCGGCTGGTGGTGTTATCCGACGAGATCTACGATCAGATCGTCTACGACGCGGCTGAGTTCGTGCCCATGGCGACCCTGGTCCACAACACGCTGTGCTGTACCATGAGCGGTCTGTCGAAGATTTATCGTGCCTGCGGCTATCGCGTCGGCTGGGCCGCATTCTCCGGTGATACCGAGAGCGCGAGCGAGTATCTCAGCGGCCTCGAGCTCTTGTCATCGCTGCGCCTGTGCAGCAATGTGCCCGGTCAGTGGGCGGTGCAAACGGCATTGGGCGGTTACCAGAGCATCCGCGAACTGACGCGCCGCGGCGGGCGTCTGTACGAGTCGCGGCAGGTAATTATCGATGCTGTCGCGCGCAGCAAGTATTTGCATCTGGCCCGCCCCATGGGCGCGCTGTATTCATTCGTGGAGATTCGAACCGACGTGCTGCCGGACTTCGACGATCAAAGCTTTGCGCTCGACCTGCTGGAGAATAAGCATGTGCTGGTTGCGCCGGGCGTGAGCTTCAACGTGCCGTATCGCAATTGCTTTCGGATCACGAATCTTCCAGAGCCGCAGGTTCTGGCAACAGTCTTCGGGCGGATCGAGGAATTGCTCGACTCGCAGGCCGCGGCCCGGCCGGAGCTGCAGTTGGTCGGGTCGCGGAATCCGATGTGACCGGCCTGATGGCGGCCGTCGCGGCCGGCCACACCGTTTTGGCGCCGAACGCGGAGCTTGCGGCTGCGCTGTTCGATGCCGTTGAACGCGCTCACCAAGCTTGTGGCCGCGAGGTTTGGCCGACTCCGCGTGTCCGGGATTTCGGCAGCTGGCTGCTCGAGCTGCATTCCAAACGGCAATTCGAAGAGGCCGCGGCACCGCGCGTACTCGGCGATATCGACGAGCGCGAGTTGTGGCGCGCTGTGGTGGAATCGAGCGATGTCGGCCGGGAAATTCTCGAGCCCGCCGGCGCTGCTCGGGCGGCGCGGCGTGCGCGGCGCGCGATTCGCGAATACGGCATCCCCTTTTCAGCCGTGGAGCTCGATGCGGCGTCGGCCGAGGAGTCGCGCGTGTTTCTCGAATGGAACCGGCGCTTCGAAGAGCGTTGCCGCGCGCTCGGCTGTATCAGCGCCGCTGAACTGCTGGGCTTGACCAAGGCCCCGGCCGAAACCATCGTATGGCTCGAAAGTCCCGTGTGGCGGCCGATGGCCCGTCAATGGTTGCGGCGTCACGGCACGATGCTGGCGCCCGAGCGCGCCGTGCCGCAAACCGCGTGCCGGCTGAGTAGCGCTTCGCCGGCCGCGGAATTGGCAACGATTGCCGATTGGGCGCTCAGCCAACTGGCCGCGCCGCAGTTTCGCGCGTGGATATGCATTCCTGACTTGAATCTGCGCCGCGCCGAGGTCATCGACGCCTTCGATGCCGTATTGGCGCCGCAGCGCTTTGCTTTGAACAGCGCCGCGGATGCGGCGGTCTATGCGGTGGCGGGCGGGACGCCGCTCGCGGAGTTTGCACCGGTGCGAGCGGCACTCGATGTGCTGGCGGCGAGCGTTGACTTGGTTTCCTTCGAACGCTTCAGCGCTTTGTTGCGCGCACCGGAATTGCACGGGTCCGCGGGCGAGGCGGCTGCCGCGGCACGGTTGGATCTGCAACTGCGGCGTCGCGGCCCCGCCGAGGATGACCTGGCGGGCTGGCTGGCGCTCGGCGAGCGGCTGGCGGCGGCGCACGAAATCGGACCGGTTGGCGCATTGCTGAAGCTGCGCGCGGCGGTGCACTCGCTCGAGGCGATTCGCGGCGAGCACCCGATCAGCCGCTGGGTGCCCGCATGGATCGCTGCGCTTGAGGCGGCACCCTGGGCGCTGCGCGCGCGCTGGCTCAGTACCGAATATCAGGCGGCCGAACGTTTTCGCGAACTTCTGGGGATGCTCGCGACGGCGGACGCCATTTACGGCAGCCTGTCGCGGCGCGCGGCGCAGCGTCTGCTACGGCGTGCGGCGCTCGAAACGCCATTTCAAGTGCAAACCGGCGTGCCGCCGATTTGGGTGAGCGGCCAACTCATCGACCCCTGGCTCGGTTACGACGGCCTGTGGGTGAGCGGCTGCAGCGATGCGCGCTGGCCGCCGCCTGCCGACCCCATACCCTTGTTGCCGATAAAGCTGCAACGTGAATATGGTGTGATCGCCGCGGCACCGGAATCGCAACTGCAATTCGCGCTCGATTTGCAGCGTCGTTGGACCGAGCGCGCGGCGCAATGCGTTTTCAGTTATCCGGATCAGGGCGACGGCCGTTGCGCCGCGCCGAGCCCCTTGCTGCCGGACACCGCAGCGGCTCCCTCGGCGGCGTTGCCGCGGCCGCACTGGCATGCACTTCTGCAAACGGCACCGGCGCTTGCGCGCATCGGCGATGAACTTGCTCCCGCCTTTGCGACAGATGAGCGCACCCGCGGTGTGTCGACCTTGCGGGCGCAGTCGCGCTGTGCGTTTCGCGGGTTTGCCGAAACGCGCCTGCGCGCCGGTCGCCTCGAGCGGCCGGTGCCGGGATTCAACGAGCGCGAGCGCGGCGATTTGGTGCATCACGCCCTCGAGCACATTTGGCGCACCCTGCGCAGCTCCACTGGTCTCAGCGCTGTGTCTGCGGAGGCGCAAGCGGCGCTGCTCGATGATGCGGCGGGACGCGCGCTCGCGATCGTATGCCGGGAGCGTAATCCCGGGACGCGCTGGCGACTTCGGGAACGCGAGCGCATGCACAACGTCCTGCAAAAATGGCTTGAGGTCGAGCGGCTACGGCCGCCGTTCGAAGTGGCGACGCTGGAGCAGGACAAGCAGGTCGTGCGGCACGCGGGTATCGAGTTCTCCATTCGAATCGATCGCGTTGATCAACTGACCGACGGCGCGCGCGTCCTCATCGACTACAAGACGGGACGGGCGGCGAGAGATTGGCGCGGCGACCGGCCCGACAATCCGCAGTTGCCGCTGTATGCGCTGTCGCGGCCCGAGGCGCTGGTTGCGGTCGCCTACGGGCGCGTCAACGCGAGCGAGTGTCGGTTCGTCGCCGAGGCCGAACGAGACGCAATCTTCAGGCCAGGCCGTGCAAAAACCACCCTCGAGGGAGAGCCGAGCCTCGCCGCGTTGCTCGATGTTTGGTCGCGGCGCATTGAAAATCTCGCCGCGGATTTTGCTGCGGGCCGCGCTGCCGTTGCACCTACCGTGCGCGCCTGCAGGAGCTGCACCTTGCAGGGCCTGTGCCGGATACCGGGAGCGCTCGAGGACGCGGTGGCAGCCGATGACTGATCAGGCGGCACGCGAACGCGCCATCCAGGCTCACGGCTCGGTGCTGGTGCAGGCGCCCGCCGGCTCCGGCAAGACAACATTGCTGGCTCAGCGCTACTTGCGCCTGCTGGCGCAAGTCGATGCGCCTGAACGCATCCTGGCGCTGACTTTCACACGGCGCGCCGCGCAGGAAATGCGCGATCGGGTGCTGGCCGCATTGAGTGCGGCGCGCTTCTCGCTGTGTCCGGAGCAGATGCAGCCGGCGACCTGGAATCTGGCGCGCGCTGCGCGGCGGCGCTTGCAGGAATTGCACATCGATGTCGAGCGCCAGCCGTCGCGGCTGCGCATCGAGACGATCGATGCGTTCAATGCCTGGCTTGCAAGCCAACTGCCGGTAGCCGCAGGTTCAGGATCTGCCTTTCAAGTGCTCGCCGATGCGCAGCCGAGCTACGTGGAGGCCGCGCGCCGCGCGTTGGCGCACGAGCCCGGCGATCGATTCGGCATGGCCGTCGATCGGGTGCTGGCCCTCGATGACCAACGCTGGCGCAAGCTTCTCGATCTAATCAGCGAGATGCTTCCGAACCGCGACCGCTGGTTGCCGCTGCTCGCCGGAAGACTGCAGTCGACGCGCGCACTCGACGACACGCAGCTCGCGCGCGTGCGCCGGCACTTGGATGAAGATCTGGAACTTCTGATAACACGGGTTCTGAACCGCGCACTCGAGGTGATCGGCGCCGAAAGGGTCGACGCCTTGTCGCGTCTGATGCAGGGGGCCGCGCTACATCTCGGAGTAGCGCGCGCTGATCTTGCCGAATGCGCAGCAGATGGCTCCCGATTGCGTGCCGATGTCGGCGATCTGGCACGCTGGCGCGCAGTCGCGTCGCTGCTGCTGATCGCGAGCGGCGACTTGCGCACGAGATTCACCAAGAGCGAAGGCTTCCCGGCGCAATCCGCCGCCAAGGCAGCGATTCTCGATCTGGTGCAGGAATTGGCCCGCGATCCGCGCGCAAAAAGAATGTTGCGGGAGATTCGCGTGCTGCCGGCGGCCGCTTACAGCGACGGCGAGTGGACGCGCGTCAGCGACGTGGCTCAGGTGCTGGTTCTTGCCGCCGCGGAATTGCAGCAAGTGTTTCGCGAACAGGGCGCGGTCGACTTTCCGGAGGTGTCGTTGGCGGCGCTGCGTGCGCTCGGTGCGGCGGATGCGCCGACCGATCTTGGACTGCGACTCGACTATCGGCTGCAGCATATTTTAGTCGACGAATTCCAGGACACCTCGAGCGCGCAGCTGGAATTGGTGCGATTGTTGACCGCCGGGTGGCAGGCCGGCGACGGCCGCAGCGTGTTTTGCGTCGGCGATCCGATGCAATCGATTTACGGCTTTCGGCAAGCGGAAGTCCGCGCGTTCCTCGAGCTCGCCGCAGACGGAATCGGCGAGATCCGCTTCGACGTGCAGCGCTTGCGCGACAATTTTCGCTCGGCCGAACCATTGGTGGAGTGGACCAATCGCTGCTTCTCGCGCATCCTGCCGCGCAGCGACGATCGCGAGCGCGGCGCGATCGCTTTCCGTCCGAGCAGCGCCGCGGGCGAGACTCGCGCGGCGGCGCAGTCGAACCCCGGGGTGATCCTGCGCGGATTTGCCAGCGGCGCGCAAGAATCGGCCGCGATCGCCGCCCTGATAGGCGAGCAAATAGCACGGCACCCGCAATGGCGCATCGCCGTGCTGGTGCGCGCGCGCAGCCACGCGCGCGATATCGCCGCGAGTCTGCGCGCGCGCCGCATCGGCTTTCGCGCCGTCGACATTGAGCCGCTGCAGGAGCGTGGAATCGTGCGCGACATCATCATGCTGCTCTGCGCGCTAGTGCATTTCGGCGATCGTACGGCCTGGTTAGCCGTACTGCGCGCGCCATGGGCAGGCCTATGCTTGGCCGATCTGCTGGTGATCGCGCGCGGCGCCCCGCTCATTTGGGATGCCTTGGGCGATGTCGACGTTTTGCAGCGAGTAAGCGAGGACGGCAGGGCGCGCTGCGCTCGCGTACGGTCGGTCTTGGAGGCGGCTTTTCGCGTGCGCGCAGCGACTTCGGTGACGCGCTGGGTCGAGCGCACCTGGCTCGCCATCGGCGGCGCGAGCTGCGCCGGGTCCAGCGAAAACCTCGACCTCGCCGCAGTCGCATTCGCGCGCCTCAAGGATTTGGAGCAGCGCGGGTTGCCGGATGCTGCGGACCTGGCCGCCAGTTTCGCCGATCTGTATGCCGACCACGGCATGGCGTCCGCGGTCGAAATCATGACCATCCACAAAGCCAAGGGGCTTGAGTTCGACCTGGTCGTGGTGCCGGCGCTCGATCGGCACATCGCGCAGAGCCGCGACCAATTGTTGATGTCCCATCAATTCGCCCGTACCGGCCGCGATGGCCTGGTGATGGCGGCGCGTCCGGCGGTCGGCGCCGACAAGGATCGACTGTTCGACTTCCTGCGCCACCAAGTGCGCGATGGCGCAGGACTCGAAGCGCAGCGGCTGCTGTACGTCGCATGCACTCGTGCAAAATGGCAGCTGCATCTGACCGCGACGATTGACCGGCAAGCGGAGCCGGTCGAGACGGCCGAATTTCGTCCTGCCCGCGTCTGGTCGCCCCGGGCGGGGAGCCTACTGGCCGTGCTCTGGCCGGTGGTGGGCGAGGAATTCGCCGTCGCGAATGCGGATTCCGCGATGCGCGGGCGCGCGGCGGGCGCGCCGCGCGGCGGGCTGTTGGCGCGTGTGCCGAAGGACTGGGCGCCAAACTTCGATGCCGCGCCAATGCTGGACGCGCTGCCGACCTCGCCGTCGATGCGTGAGGAAACCCCGGTCTTCGATTGGGCCGGCGAGACGGCGCGTCGCGTCGGTACCTTGGTGCACGCCGAACTTCAGGCGCTCGATCTTGCGCGCGTCGACGCAAGCAAAATCCGCGGACGCGAGCCGCATTTTCGGCACTGGCTGGCCTCGCTCGGCGTGCCGGCGGAGCGGCTCGGCCAAGCCGCCGCGAGGGTCGTCGAGGCCCTGGTCGCCGTGATTGACGACCCGCGCGGGCGCTGGATTCTCAAGGCGAGCCGCGAGGAGTCACGCGAGCAGGCGATATCGGGTCGGCTGCAAGGGGAGGTGGTGCGGGCCGTGTTCGATCGCAGCTTCATCGATGAGCAGGGCGTGCGTTGGGTGATCGACTACAAGACGAGCCAACACAGCGGCGGCGGTCTCGATGAATTCATCGACCGCGAAGTGGAACGCTACCGGCCGCAATTGCAACGCTATGCACGACTCGCCCGCAGGCTCGGTCCAGAACCGGTCCGCCTCGGGCTGTATTTCCCGCTGATGCGGGCATGGCGCGAATGGGATTGACGCGAGGGGTTACTGGATATATAACCAGCTTCGGCCAAAAACAACCGGAGCAAGCCCATGATCGGATACGTAACCATCGGGACCAATGACCTGACGCGCGCCGCTGCATTTTACGATGCTCTGCTGGCGGAGGTGGGCGACAAGCGGATGATGGAAAACTAGCAATTCATCGCGTGGTCGGCGCGGCC
>CAYRAC010000147.1:0-8290 GCA_964422045.1 uncultured Steroidobacteraceae bacterium | reverse complement strand
CTCGAACTTAACGGTTACGCATACCTCGAGGTCGAATAAAGGCCCGTTTGCCAACAATAATCCCCTGGCGTAGCATCGAACCGGGTGCAGGCTCCGGCGTGTTGGCATTCGCGCGGCGGCGTCTGAATGTTGCAACACTGTTAGTGAGATTAGTTGAATGACGACGATCTACGTTGGCAACCTGCCATTCACTGCGACGGAAGACGAAGTTCGGGCGCTGTTCGAACGCCACGGCAAAGTCGAATCGGTCAAACTCATCAACGATCGCGAAACCGGCCGTCCCCGCGGATTTGCGTTCGTGGACATGGGGGCCGGCGAAGCACAAAACGCGATTCAACAAACGAACGGCTTCCAAATGGGTGGGCGACCGCTGCGCGTCAATGAGGCCCAGGAACGGGCTCCGCGCTCCAAGCCTGCCGGCGGCGGCGGTGGCGGCGGCGGTTCCGGCCCGCGGCGCTGGTGATCTCGCGCCGGCCGGTGATGTTTCGCGGCTTGGGGTAAGGCCGCGTTGATTTGCGATCGGGTACAGCCGTCTGTACTCACCACATTTCTTTGAGTTGCGCCACCACGTCGACGGTTGCCGTTTCCCCTTCCTTCAAACCCTCCACGCCGCGCATGTTGCGCAGAGAGATTCGCTCGCAGCTCTCGAGCACCTTGTCGGTCATGAAGCGGCTCTTCGCGCCGAACACATGCTTGTCGCCGTCCTTGGCCTGCTGCGTGACCGCGTACTTGAGCGGCGCGCACAGATGCAGTTCGTTTCGCGCGCGGGTCATCGCCACGTATAGCAGCCGCCGCTCTTCCTCGATCATTTCCGGCTTGCCCGTGGAGAACTCCGACGGAAAGTTGCCGTCGGAAACATTCAACACATAGACGATGTCCCATTCCTGGCCCTTGGCCGAATGAATCGTCGACAGGATGACGTAGTCCTCGTCCTTGGAGGCGCCGCCCGATTGATCGCCGGTCACCACCGGCGGATCGAGGGTCAATTCGGTCAGGAATCGCTCGCGGGTGGTGTGCTGCAGCGACAGCTGCTCAAGCTGTTCCAGATCGCCCATGCGAGTCCAGGCGGAGTCGTAGATGCGCTCGAGCTGCGGCTTGTACCACTCGCGCACCAGCCCCACTTGGCCGGCCCAGGGAGTCGCGGGATCGGCGAGCTTTTCGAGCAATATGCAAAATCGCTTCCAATCCATTTTTACCGGCTGCGGCGCATCGAAGTTGGCGAGACTCTTGATGGCGAAGTTCTGCGCCTCGAAATAGTCGAGCGCTTGCTTCGCATGGCCCGGCCCAATGCCCGGCAGCAGCTTCAGCACTCTGAAGCCCGCCACCGAATTGTGCGGATTGTCGGCCCAGCGCAGCACCGACATCATGTCTTTGACGTGGGCGGCTTCCAAGAATTTAAGACCGCCGTATTTGACGAACGGAATATCGCGCTTGGTCAGTTCGACCTCGAGCACGTCGCTGTGGTGCGAGCTCCGAAACAGGATGGCGTGGCGTTTCAACGAACCGCCGATCTCGCGAGTCGCCAAAATCTTGTTGGTGATGTATTCGGCCTGGGCGACGGCATCGTCCATGGCCACGTACAGCGTTTTCTGGGTGGATTGACGCGTTCCCAGCAATGTCTTGCGGTGCTGGCGCGCGCCGTCCGCCATCAGAGCATTGGCGGAATCCAACACCTGTTGCGTCGAGCGATAATTCTGCGACAGGACCACGATCTCGGCCTTGGGCTTGAAGCGCTCGGCAAAACCCAGGATGTTCTCGACCGCCGCGGCGCGAAACGAGTAGATGGCCTGGGCATCATCGCCGACCACGGTGACCCCCTTGCCGTCGGGCTTGAGCGCGTGCACAACTTCACCCTGCAGCGTGCTGGTGTCCTGATATTCATCGACCAGCAGGTGATCGAAGTTCTTCGACAAGCTCTGCGCCAAGGCCGGGTTCTGCATCATGACGTGCCAGTAAAGCAGCAGGTCGTCGAAATCCAAGGCGTGATCCTTTTGCTTGCGTCCGACATATTCGCGATATAGGCGCGTCAGATCCGCTTCCCATTCACGGCACCACGGGAATTGTTCTTCCAGCGTTTGTTTCAGAGACAGACGAGTATTGACCCGGTAGGAGTAGATGGCGAGACAGGCGTCCTTGCGCGGGAAACGCTTGTCCTTGGCAGAGAACCCAAGCTCGTGCCGCACCACGTCCATGAGGTCGGCGGCGTCGGCGCGGTCCAGCACCGTGAAGTTCGGATCGAGACCGAGATGTTTGGCATACAGCCGCAGAATGCGGTTGCCCACCGAGTGAAAGGTCCCCGACCACAGCAGCCGCGACGTCACGCTGCGGTCGCCGGCTTTGCCTCGGTCCGCCAACACTTGGGCGACGATGCCCTGGGTGCGCCGAATCATCTCCTGCGCCGCGCGGCGCGTGAAGGTCAGCATCAGGATCCGTGCCGGATCGACCCCGTTCAGCACCAGATGGGCCGCACGGTGCGCCAGGGTATTGGTCTTGCCGGTGCCGGCGCCGGCCAGGATGAGCATCGGCCCCGCATCGACTCCCTTGTCGGGAATCGCCGTGCCGAAGGTTGCGGCCCGCCGCTGCGACGGGTTCAACGAATCGAAAGCAGTGGGCTTGGCTTTCATCATGACCTGGGCCGGTACTGTACGAATATCCAGATTGCGATGCAATAAGTTTAAAGTGGCCCGAAGGATCTCGCATCTCCGTGGTCCCCCGCCACGAGGCAGGTCACATGTAGACTTCGCCCATGCAGAAACCAATTCCCATCTCGAGCACCGTGGTGCACCGCGGCCGCATCATCGAGGTCTCGACCGAGCGATTGCACTACGGTCCCGGCCGAGAATTCGACCTCGACTTCGTCAAGCATCCCGGAGCCGCGGCGGTAGTCGCCATTGACGATTCCGACCGGGTCTGTTTGGTACGCCAGTACCGGCACGGCATCGGCGATTTTCTGTGGGAGATCCCCGCCGGCAAACTCGACGCCGGCGAGGCGCCGCAAATTTGTGCGGTGCGCGAGCTGGCCGAAGAGACCGGCGTGAACGCGAAACGCTGGGCCTCGCTCGGACAGTTCTACCCCGCCCCGGGCATATTCACCGAGATTATTCATCTGTTCCTCGCGAGCGAGTTGGACGTTGGAGCCGCGGCTCCCGACGCGGACGAAGAACTCGAGATTCAATGGCTGCCCTTCACGGCAGCCGTTGAAATGGTGCTGCGCGGCGAACTGAATGACGGCAAGACCGCCATGGCGCTGTGGCGCGCTCAACATCGCCGACAACTGTGACGGTTCGCCAGGTTTCGGATCGTTCAGGTTGAACTTAACCTGGCGCGTCATTACAAAGAGAGCGTGAACGGAAAGAATTCAAAACCTTACCCCGATGCCGACGAGTTCGGAGCGGACGATCCCACGGAGCCCAGCTTCGACCGGGATGACGTGGGCACGGGCCGGGTCAAATTCGACGACCGGGGCAACGCCGTGTGGGAATGGGCCGTCAGCACCGGCGCATTCGGCAATGAGTTGTCGCCGGAGCGGCTGCAGAAACTCGAGCACCCGGCGCTATCGATCGCCGACGAGCCGCAACCGGTCGCCGAGACCGTGCGTGCCAATCCGCTCGGCACCAAGAAAGGCTACGATCCGTATGACAGCGGCAAGCTCGGCAAAGCCGCGGCTGCGCCGCGCAAGAAAAAGGACTTGCGCCGCTTGGGCGAGTTCCTCAAGTTGAAAAAGCAAGCCGCCAGTAATAAAAAGAGCGAGGACTAGGCCGCAATCGACGCGCCGATCACGCCAGCGCGTGACGCAACTTTGCGGCGCTTCCCAGCCGATAGAATTTGCGCAATTCACGCACCAGCGCCTCGATTCGCGCTTCGCCGCGGGTCACGAAGCGGCGCTCGAGTCTGCGGCAATACTGCGCGGCAGAGCGGTGCGCGGTAAGGTAGCGGGCGTATTGATCCGGCTCCAGGCGCACGTCGAAGCTCACACGATCGAACAGCCGCGGATGCACGTGCGCGGGATAGCCGCCCCCCTGCTGGTCGGCCAACAGAAATACCGTCACCGCATATTTATCGACTTCGGCCTGGGTTTCGAGTTCGAGCAGCGACACGGGCAAATCGCGATCCAGCCGCCAGGCCGAATACACGAAGTGGCTGACGCCCTCGAGGGCAGTGCAGTAGTCCGCCAGATTGCCTTCCGTCAAGGCGCCGACCGGATCCGCGCCCTCCAGACGACGTAATAGCTCGGGATCCAGATACAGCGCCATCCCGGCGCCCTCCGCTGTTTCCGCCAGCAGCAATTCCTCTTCGGTGTCGTGCGTGACGGCCGCCGGCGCGAGCCCCGGCAGCACGCCGCGATCCGTGATTAGAAAATCGTAGACGTCATAGTCGATGTCGATATCGTAGAGGCGTTCGAGCAGCGACTGCAGGCCTTGCAGAACCATTGCGCTCAGTGCTCGCGCCGTGCGCCGCCCGCGGCGACCGGCTGCACGCCGAGCTTCTTCAACAGGCCGTGAGCCCGCGAACTGCCGGTTTTCATCCAGATCTCATACAGCCGCAGAATATCCGCGTCGGTGTGTTGATACGACATTTCGCTGACATCGTTCAGGGCGTCCACGAGGGGCTGAAATTTGCTGGCGAGCTGCGCATAGATCGCCGCGACGCATCGCCCTCCCACCGAGCGGTGCATGGTATCCGCGAGCGAGCTGTAAGCGTTCCCGCCCATGGCGATGTGATAGTCGATATCGATCAGTTTGCGCGCGAAGCTGCGCGCGAAGAAGCCGGCGATGAACAGCGAAACGTCGCCCAAGCGCTGCAATCCGCGCTGCCGCGCCACCGTCGTCGGCGCCTCGAGCGCATCGGCGAGCATGTGCGCCAGAGGCCGGATGCGCAGACCATCCGGCGTGCGCTCGTACAACGCTTCGGCGCGCGAGAACATGGTGAGCAGATTGACCACGTATTGCTCGGCCTGTTCATCGATGTCGAGATGCTGGCGTTCGCTCGCCGCGTGAAACGCGTCACGAAAAAATTCGCGTAAAGAGCTGACCGCTACAAGAGATCCAGATACTGCTTGCATGCTCGGCATCCTTTTTTCAGCTGCTTCCATCGTAGCGACAAAACTACGCACAAGTGAAGCGCAAAAGCGCGAACCAGTGTCAGAAAATGCCCATATTCTCAGGGTTTTCTTAATCAGCAGTCCGGCCGATAGGCTGCTAAGCGTGCGCTGCATCTCATTGGTGCTAGAGAATTTCCGCGAGCGTCGAAATGGTGCGCGGCGGCCGCGCCAACAGCGCCGGCCACTCGCGCGCGTTGCGGTTCAGCCATACGGCTTGCATGCCTGCTTGGCGCGCACCGATCACATCGGCCAATGGATCATCGCCGATGTGCAGCACCTCGGCCGCCGCCACGCCCGACATCGCCTCGAGCTTCGCAAAAATACGTGCGTCGGGTTTGGCTGCGCCCGCGGCGCTTGCCGTGATGTGGCCGCTGAACAATTCCGCAATCCCGCAGCGTTGCAAATCCGCATTGCCGTTGCTGATGGCGAACAAGCGATAGCGCGCACGCAGCCGCTTAAGCGCGGGCAACGCATCGTCGTAGAATTGAACCCGATTGCGCGCCTGAAAAAACACCTCGAGCGCCTCATCCGCAAGCGACTCCGCGTGACCGGCGGCACCGAACAGATCCTTGAGCGCTCGATGGCGCAGAAAGGTGAGATCATGGCCGTGCTGCGGAAATCTCTCAGCGACCTGTGCGCGCAGAGTACGCAGCGATTCGCCGTCGTGGCCGCTCACGGTTCTAGGATAGCGGGCGCGCAGCCAGGTCAATAATTCGCTCTCGGCGGCTGCGATCACCGGAGCCACCGGCCACAGGGTATCGTCCAGGTCAAAGCTCAAAACCCGCGGCGCCGTGTTTTCAACCATGCAGCCATGTTAGCCTGCGAACCTTTATCTTGGCGCTGGCCGGGCTTTAGGAAAATCAAAACAATTTAGGGAACCGCAATGATTTGCCATCGTATCGTCGCAGCCTGTGCTGCTTGGCTCGGCTTCAGTGCCGTATGCAGTGCCGCACTCGGCGCGGCCGCAGACCACTCGCTACCCTTCACGGTGCAAGACCTGGTGCAGCTGGAGCGCGTTTCCGACATCGCCGCATCGCCGGACGGCACGCACGTCGTCTACACGCTGCGCAGCACCGATCTCGACGCCAACAAGGGGCGCACCGCCGTTTGGCTGGTCGACACGACCAAACGCAACGCCCCGGCGGTCCGTCTCACCGATCTGTCGGCGAACTCCGGTTCCGCCGAGTGGAGCGCCGATGGGCGTTTCGTTTATTTTCTTTCCAACCGCAGCGGATCCACCCAAGTATGGCGGGTGGCGGCGCAGGGCGGCGATGCACCCGGTGCGAATGCGCTGCAAGTGACCGATTTACCGCTCGATGTCGGCACCTTTCGCGTCTCTCCGAAAGGCGACCGGCTCTTGGTCAGCGTCGAGGTGTTCCTGGATTGCGCCGATTTTGCCTGTACCAAGCAGCGGTTGGACACGGCCGCGCACGCGAAAGGTACGGGCATGCTCTACAAGCAACTGTTCGTCCGCCACTGGGACACGTGGAGCGATGGCCGCCGCTCGCAGCTGTTCGCCCTGCCGCTCAACGAGGTGGCGAAGGGCACGCCGCTGAATCTTACGGCCGGAATCGGCGATGTGCCGAGCAAGCCCTTCGCCGGCCGCGAGGACTATGCGTTCAGCGCGGACGGGACACAGGTGGCATTTTCGGTGCGCGCCGCCGCGGGCGAAGCATGGTCCACCAACTTCGACATCTACGAAGTGGCCGCCGCGGGCGGAACCCCGCGCAATTTGACCGCCGATAATCCCGCGTGGGACGGGCGCCCGGCCTTCTCGCCCGACGGTAGCCAGCTCGCCTACGTGGCGATGGAGCGGGCGGGTTTCGAGGCGGATCGCTTTCATCTGGTAGTGCTCGATTTGAATTCCGGCGCAAAACACCCGCTGACCCAGAACTGGGACCGATCGATCGCCGATTTCGCCTGGGCGCGCGACGGCAAGAGCCTGTTCGCAACCACCGACCACCTGGGTCAGCGGCCGCTATGGGCCATCGATGCCAAAACCGGCAGAACGTCGGCAATCACCGG
This sequence comes from uncultured Steroidobacteraceae bacterium, assembly GCA_964422045.1. Classification (GTDB taxonomy): domain Bacteria; phylum Pseudomonadota; class Gammaproteobacteria; order Steroidobacterales; family Steroidobacteraceae; genus Bog-1198. Next base: position 1,164 of record CAYRAC010000147.1, on the reverse strand, counting down.
CGCCGGCGAGGTCGAAGGCTTCAGCGTCGGGCCGCGCAAGGTCTTCTACGCGCAAAGCAGCCTCGGCGGGCCCGCCGACGTGTATGCGGTCGGCTTCTCAGGCGGCGCCGCCAAACAGCTCACGCACGTGAATCAAGCGGCCCTCGCGCAGCGCAAATTCGGCGAGTTCGAACAGTTCAGCTTTGCCGGTTGGAACACCGAGAATGTTTTCGGCTACGTGGTCAAACCGCCGGATTTTAAGCGCGATCAGAAATATCCGGTGGCCTTCGTGGTGCACGGCGGCCCGCAAGGCAGTCTCGCGAACTCGTGGAATTGGCGCTGGAATGCGCAGACTTTTGCCGGCGCCGGCTACGCTGTCGTCATGATCGATTTCCACGGTTCGACGGGTTACGGGCAGGCATTCACCGATTCGATCAGCGGTGACTGGGGCGGTAAACCGCTCGAGGATCTAAAGCTGGGCCTGGAGGCGGCGCTCAAGCAGTTCCCTTGGCTGGACGGCGAGCATGCGTGCGCGTTGGGAGCCTCTTACGGCGGTTTCATGATGAATTGGCTCGCCGGCCAGTGGCCCGACCGGTTCAAGTGCATCGTCAGCCACGACGGCATTTTCGACAATCGCACCATGTATTACTCCACCGAGGAATTGTGGTTTCCCGAGTGGGAATTCGGCGGACCTGAATATCGCAAGCCGGCCGGATATGCCAAATTCAACCCCGTCGACTACGTGAAGAAATGGAAAACACCGACACTGGTGATTCACGGCCAGTTGGACTATCGCGTCCCCGACTCGCAGGGGTTGGCGGTGTTCACCGCGCTGCAACGTCAAGGCGTACCGAGCGAATTGTTGTACTTCCCGAGCGAAAACCACTGGGTCTTGAAGCCGGGCGACAGCATCCAATGGTACGACGCCGTGCTCGACTGGTTGAATCGCTGGACGCGTCACTGAGGGAACGCCCCGGTCTCACGGGTCGACACCGCGCCAGGCCGCCGGATACCTCTCGCCGAGCTGCAGGATCCGCTGCAGCAGATCGTCGTAGTTCATGCCGGCCGTCAGCGCCGATTGCGCAAAGTCCTCGGCGGTGGAGATGTTCGGGTTGGCGTTCGCCTCCAGCACGAACAGCTCGCCGTCGCCCCGCAGGCGAAAATCCATGCGCGCGTAGCCCGTCA
>CAYRAC010000146.1:0-8308 GCA_964422045.1 uncultured Steroidobacteraceae bacterium | reverse complement strand
CGAGCTTGCCGGCAACCGTCGGGCGGCAGTGGTGTTTCACTGGGATCACCGCCATCGCCAGGTGCGCATCGAGGGACAGATTGAACGGCTGTCGGACGCGGAAAATGACGCCTATTTCCAGACTCGTCCATGGCAGAGCCGGATCGGTGCGTGGGCCAGCGAACAGAGCCAACCCGTCGCATCGCGAGCAGCCCTCGAGAGCAGCGTCACCGCGACGGCGCAGCGCTTCGGAATCCCCTACGCAGGTCCGGGTTCCGCAGAACCCGACGCTGTCGCGGTTGACGTGCCGCGTCCCGCTAGCTGGGGCGGATTTCGTTTGAATGCCGACGCGGTGGAGCTCTGGGTGGAGGGTGAGTTCCGTATTCACGACCGGGCGTGCTGGACGCGATCCTCGACGGATGCACCCTGGTCGGTCACTCGACTGCAGCCGTGAGGCGTGAGTCACCGGATCTCGACGTGGCGGAAGATCTTCATTGCCAAATCCAAAAAAGCACGCAGCTTGGGCGCCAACAGGCTCCGGCTCACCGTAACGAGATGCACCGGCAACGGCTCCGGCTCGAACTCCTTCAGCAGCCGGATGAGTGAGCCATCGGCCAAGTGTTCGGTTACTTGATAGGAGAGGGGCCGGGCGATGCCGCGCCCGGCCTGCGCGGCCTGAAGTTGAGCCTCCACGTCGTCGACGAGCAGGCGCGGTGCGAGCCGCACGATGGCACCCCGCGGGGGCGGACCGAAGCGCCACTCGCGGGCCGGCGATCGTGCCCTGCCGAATATCGTATCGTGCGCGGCGAGGTCGGTCGGAACCCGCGGGGTCCCGTGCGCAGCGAGATACGCCGGGCTTGCCACCACCACGCGCCGCACGCTGGCGATTTGCCGCGCCACCAAGCTCGAATCTGCCAGCGGCCCAATCCGCACTGCGAGATCGAGTCCCTCCTCGATGAGATCGAGATTGCGGTCGTTGAGCGACAGCTCCACGCTCACCTCCGGATATTCGTTGAGAAAAGCCGACACGATGGGCGCGACGTGGCGGCGCCCAAATTGGACCGGCGCTGTAATCCGCAGCACTCCCCGGACCGGCGCCTGCGCCGCACCGAGCAGCGCGGCGTCGTAGTCGCTGAGCAGGGTGCGCGCGCCCTCTGCAAGCTTGACTCCGGCTTCCGTGGGCGCCAGCCGCCGGGTGGTCCGTTCGACCAAACGTAAGCCGATGCGATTTTCCAAGTCGGCCAGCGCCCGCGTGACGGCCGGCGGCGAGCGTCGCAGGCGCCGCGAGGCGCCCACCAGACTCCCGGCCTCGACAATGGCCACGAAGACCGACAGTTCATCCAAGCGATCCATCGATTATTCCATTTATAGGAATTCTTAGTTACTAAAACTACATATTTACCGTAAATTTGGCAATAGTAGAGTTGCTTACGCGACCACTACTTGGGGAGCGACGATGTCCGCCTCTACTGAAATCGTTCTTCACGGAACTGAATTATCGGGACACTGCCACCGTGTCGAGTTGCTGCTGCGGATGCTGGGTCTGCCGTATCGCTACGTGCTCGCCCCGGGAAGTGTTCGATCCAGCGCTGAGTTTCGCAAACTGAACCCTTTGGGCCAGATCCCGGTCCTCGAGGACGGCTCGCTGATACTTGCGGACAGCAATGCCATCTTGGTGTATCTGGCCAAACGCTACGCTCCAGGTGGCGAGTGGCTCCCGGAGGAGCCGGCTGGCGCGGCGCGCGTACAACGCTGGCTGTCGATTGCGGCCGGAGAAGTCATGTACGGTCCGGCGATCGCGCGCATGGTTTGTCTATGGGATTTTCCGGGTGACCTCGAGCGGGCTGGACGAATCTCGGCGCGGCTGCTCGAGTTCATGAATGCGCATTTGCAGTCGCGTCATTTTCTGGCGGCCGAGCATTGCACGATCGCGGATCTGGCCTGCTATTCCTACGTCGCGCATGCACCTGAAGGCGGCATTCCGCTTGACGCATATGCAGCGGTACGCGGCTGGCTGCGCCACGTGGAAGCCCTGCCGCATTTCAAACCCATGCCGGCCGCGCCCATGCCGCCGTCACGCCTCCCGGCGGCGGGTTGAGACGGCCATGGTTGCGTTGCGGTTCAACGCCGATGAGTTGGCCGCGCAAGCCCTGGCCGGCGGCGGACCGCGCGGCGGCGGCGCCATTTACGACTCCATGTCGGAGCCGCATCGGCTCTTCTTTGCGCAGCTGCGCTATCTCTTGGTCGGCGCGGTCGATGCGGCCGGCTGGCCTATTGCGACGCTGCTGACCGGACAGCCAGGTTTTGTGCAGTCTGCGGATTCGGCGACGCTGCGTATCGGTGCTCAGCCGGCGGCAGGCGATCCGGCCGCAGCCGCTCTCGTCGCCGGGCACGACATCGGCATTCTGGGCATCGATCTGTCGACCCGACGGCGCAATCGCGCCAACGGCCGGGTCGTCGGCCGCGACGCGCAGGGCATCGAAGTCGCGGTGTCCCAGAGCTTCGGTAACTGCCCGCAATACATCCAGCGGCGAACGCTTGACGCCGCGCAAACTGCCGTCGGTCAAGCGCCGGCGAGTGCAGCCGAATCCTTCATTCACCTGGATCCGGCCGCGCAGGCGGCAATCGAGCAGGCCGACACCTTTTTCGTCGCCAGCCGTTCGCGCCGCGCGCCGCCCGGCGATGACGGCGCATATGGCGCGGATATCTCACACCGCGGCGGCCGGCCCGGCTTCGTGCGGGTCGATGGCGATGAGTTGACGATTCCCGACTTTCGCGGCAACCGCTACTTCAACACCTTGGGCAATCTCATGTCCGAGCCGCGTGCGTCGTTGCTGTTCATCGACTTCGATAGCGGCGACCTGCTGCAGCTGCAGGGCTTGGCATACGTCGACTGGACAAGCGCGGCCGCCGAACGATTTACGGGAGCCGAGCGGTTATGGCGTTTTCGCGTGGCACGCGCTTGGCGGCGCCGGGCTGCCTCGCCGCTGCATTGGTCATTCGTCGACTATTCGCGCGTGACGCAACAGACCGGCGCTTGGCACTAGCGATAGCGAGCCATCAGTTTATCGAGCGCCGCCCGGCCCGGCGACAGCTTCTCGAACGGGATTTTGTTCAGCGGCGTCGCTGCCGTGTGGTTCAGATTGTGGAACTCGGTCGAGTCCGTTTCATCGATATGCACGAGACCGGTGACATACTCGTTCTGCTTGAGCTTGGTACCGATGTAGTTGTACGCGGCGGTCCGATCCGTCGGATCGTAGGTCGGATCGAGTTTTCGCAGCACGACCCGGCTGCCGTCGTGCAGGCTGACCGGGATCGACTCGCCGGCCGCATAATCGACCGCGATCTCCTGCGCCCGCGGCACGAAGTCCGCCTCGATCGCCGGATGATAGTGCTCACGCGTGAAGGTGTAGCTCTTGGTCGAACCCTCGTGGTCGTTGAACGTCACACACGGCGACAGCACATCGATCAAGGCGAAACCATTATGGCGCAGACCCGCCTGGATGAGCGGCACGAGCTGCGCCTTGTCGCCGGAGAAACTGCGTGCGACGAACGTCGCACCCAGGGTGAGCGCCAGAAGCACGGGGTCGATCGGCGGCGAGCAATTGACATCGCCCTTTTTGGCCTTGGTACCGATGTCAGCGGACGCCGAAAACTGGCCCTTGGTGAGGCCATACACGCCGTTGTTCTCGATCACATACAGCATGTTGACGTTGCGGCGGATCGCGTGCACCAATTGCCCGAGGCCGATGGATAGGGAATCGCCGTCGCCCGATACGCCCACATAGGTGAGCTGCCGGTTCGCGGCGTTCGCGCCGCTCGCGATCGAGGGCATGCGTCCGTGCACCGAATTGAATCCATGTCCTCCGCTCACGAAATACGACGTGGTCTTCGATGAACAACCGATGCCGGACAGCTTGACCAGCTGCTCCGGGCGCAGCGACAGACCCCAGCAAGCTTCGACGAGCGCCGCCGTGACCGAATCGTGGCCGCAGCCGGCGCACAACGTCGACATGCTGCCTTCGTACTGGCGGCGCGTCATGCCCAAGGCATTGACGGGCAGCGATGGATGGGCGACTTTGGGCTTGTTGATGTAGGACATGGGGAGCTCTCAAGTCTTGCGCGAGATCGCCGTCAGCCGCGGGGCCTCTTCGAGTTTTGCGCGGATACCGTTGACGATCGGCTCGGCCGACATCGGAAATCCGCTGTAACTCAGGATGGAGAACAGCTTGGATTTCTCGACCGCGGTTTCAAGCGTGAGCAGCGATTTGAGCTGCGCATCGCGATTCTGTTCGACCACGAAAATGGTCGAATGCGCCTTCAAGAAAGACTCGACCTCGTTATTGAAAGGGAAGGCCTTGACCCGCAAATAATCGACGTCGATCTTCTGGCGCCCAAGCACATCGAGCGCTTCGCGAATGGCGCCATCGCAACTGCCGATGCTCACGATCCCGACATCGCTGTTGCCTTTGCCGACCGTCACGGGCTTGGGCAGATACTTCGGCGCATTCGCGAATTTTCGCTTCAACCGGTCGAGGACCACCTGGTATTCCGCCGAGTCCTCGGTATATCCGCCGTATTGATTGTGGCCCGAACCGCGGGTGAAATACGCTGCTTTGGGGCTGGTTCCCGGCAGTGTGCGATACGTGATTGCGTCGTCGTCGCGGTCCACGTAGCGATAGAATTTGTCCAACCCCGCGAGCTCTTCAGCCGACAAGACCTTGCCTCGATCGGGCCGATAGGCATCGTCCCACTTGAGGTCCGGACACATCCAGTCGTTCATGCCGATGTCCAGGTCGGAAAGCACGAATACCGGCGTCTGCAGGCGTTCGGCGACGTCGAAGGCCTGCACCGCCATATAAAAGCATTCCTCGGGATTTGCCGGAAACAGCAGCACATGCCGCGTGTCGCCGTGGGAAGCGTAGGCGCAAATCATGATGTCCGACTGCTGCGTACGCGTCGGCATGCCGGTCGAGGGACCGACTCGCTGCACGTCGAAGATCACGCACGGTATCTCGGCGTAATAGGCCAAACCGACGAATTCATTCATCAAGGAAATGCCGGGCCCGCTGGTCGGCGTGAAGGCGCGTGCGCCGTTCCACGAGGCACCGAGCACCATGCCGACGGCGGCCAATTCGTCTTCGGCCTGCAGTACCGCGAAATTGTGCTCGCCGCTCTCTCGATCCACCCGGTAACGCTCGCAGAAGCCCTTGAACGCGTCCATCAGCGAGGTCGACGGCGTGATGGGATACCAGGCACCGACGGTCGCGCCGGCGTACACGCAGCCGAGCCCCGCCGCGGTGTTGCCGTCGATCATGATGTGGCCGCGGGTCTTGTCCATGTGCTCGACGCGCAGCGGCAGCGGCGAAGTCAAATGCTGTTTCACGTAGTCATAGCCCAAGCGCAGCGCCTTGGTGTTCGAGTCGAGCAATTTCGGCTTCTTGCCATAGCTCTCGCTCAATAGAGCGCCGAGCACAGCGACATCGATGTCGATCAATGCGGCCAGCACGCCGGCGTAGGCGATGTTCTTCAGCAGGATGCGATTGCGCACGCCCTCAAAGTTCTCGTTGACCAGCCGGGCGAGCGGCACTTCGATGACCGTGATATCGCCGCGCTGCAACAGCGAACTGCGCGGCCAGGTCGAATCGTAGATCAGATAGCCGCCGGAACCGAGCTCGCGGATGTCGCGCGAATAAGTCTCCGCGTTCATGGCCACCATGATGTCGACCTGGGTGGCGCGGGCCGCGTAGGCGTCGCGCGTCACTCGGATCTCGTACCACGTGGGCAGGCCCTGAATATTCGAGGGGAAGTAATTCTTGCCGGTCACCGGCACGCCCATGCGGAAAATCGCCTTCATCACCAGTGAATTGGCGCTCGCCGAGCCGGTGCCGTTGACGTTCGCGAACTTGATCACGAAGTCATTTACCCGATTCGCGGGGGCAGTCAGGCCGGGCATGCGAGCACCTTCTCATCGATCGCGAGCGGAATGTGGATCGTCGATTTTTGCATGTCCCAAGCTGCGGTCGGGCAGCGTTCCGCGCACAAGCCGCAGTGTACGCAAACGTCTTCGTCCTTCACCATGACGCGCGCTGTTTGCGGCAGCGGCGCGGAAACATACAGCGCCTGGGAACGATTTGCGGCCGGCGCCGTCAGCCGGGCACGCAGCTCCGTCTCCGTGCCGTTCGCGGTGATCGTGAGGCAGTCGACCGGGCAAATGTCGATGCACGCATCGCACTCGATACAGAGCTTGGCTGCGAACACCGTTTGCACGTCGCAATTCAAGCAGCGCTGCACCTCGAGCGCCGCTTCTTCTGCGGTGAACCCGAGTTCCACTTCGATGTTGATCTTCTTGAAGCGCTCGACCAGCCCGACGTGCGGTACCAGCCGCCGCTCCACACCGTTGTACTCGTTCTTATAAGCCCATTCGTGCATGCCCATCTTGCGGCTCGACAAGGTTACGCCGCGTGCCATGCGCTCTTCGACCGGCTCGTCGTGACAGAACTTGTGGATCGAGATGGCCGCTTGATGGCCGTGTTCGACCGACCAGATGATGTTTTTCGGGCCGAACGCCGCGTCGCCGCCAAAAAAAACCGCCGGCAGCGTCGACTGAAAGGTGACCTTGTCGACCTTCGGTACATTCCACTTATCGAACTCGATGCCGATGTCCTTTTCGATCCACGGAAACGCGTTTTCCTGGCCGATCGCGAGAATCACGTCGTCGCACGCAATAAACACATCGCCCAGCGAGCGCGTCGCGGCGATGTCGCCGTTCTCGATGTCGTATTCGAGCTTTTCGAACATCATGCCGAGCAGCCGGCCGTCTTCGGTTACGAAAGATTTGGGAGCATGGTTGACGACGATAGCGACGTTCTCGTGTTCGGCGTCTTCGAGTTCCCAGTCGGATGCCTTGAAAAACTGGCGCGGCTTGCGTGCCATGACTTTCACGTCTTTGGCGCCGAGGCGCAATGCGCTGCGGCAACAGTCCATCGCGGTATTGCCGACACCGATGATCAGGACCCGCTCGCCGACCTTCTCGACATGGCCGAAGGCGACCGACTCGAGCCAGGTGATGCCGATATGCACACGCTGCGAATCGCGGCGTCCCGGCAGCTCGAGTTCCTTGCCCTTGGGCGCTCCCGAGCCCACGAACACGGCGTCGAAGCGCTCCGATTCGAGCAACTGGCGCAAGCTCTTGACCGGCGAATTCAGGCGCAACTGCGCCCCCATGTCGACGACATACCCGATCTCCTCGTCGAGAACGGCCGCCGGAAGGCGGAATGCCGGGATATTGGTGCGCATCAAGCCGCCGGGCACGGCGTATTGTTCGAATATCGTCACTTCATAGCCCATCGGCAACAGGTCGTTGGCGACCGTGAGCGAGGCGGGTCCTGCGCCGATGCACGCGACGCGCTTGCCGTTCTTCTCGCGCGGCGCCTTGGGCAACAGTGCGGAAATGTCGTCCCGGTGATCCGCGGCGACGCGCTTCAAGCGGCAGATGGCAACCGGCTTTGCCTCGATTCGGCCGCGGCGGCAAGCGGGTTCGCAGGGCCGGTCGCAGACCCGGCCGAGAATGCCGGGGAACACGTTGGACTCGCGATTCACCATGTAGGCCTCGGTGAATTCGCCCTGCGCGATCAGTCGAATGTATTCAGGTACATCGGTGTGTGCCGGACATGCCCATTGGCAATCGACCACCCGATGGAAATAGTCGGATTTCGAAGTGTCGGTCGGCTCCATGATTCCTCGTATTGATCCCCGCAAGCCAAGTGCGAAGTATAGCGCCTCGAGGTGTCGCTGTGCCGCCTCGCCTGGAACCCCCGCAACCGCCGGCTCCCGGGTACTATTGCGTAATGAACCTTCTGCAGGATCAAGACGCTGCCTGCCCGCATTGTTGGGAAACCATCAATTTGACACTCGACCTGTCGGTGCCAGAACAGTCATATATCGAGGATTGCCCCGTGTGCTGCAAGCCCATGTCGATCTCCTACCGCTCGGTCGACGGGGAACTCGCGGAATTCAGCATCGAGTCCGGCGAGTGAGCCGCTCGCGGGGCACGCCGCCCAAGCGCGGCACGGCGTCTTCCGGCGGCGCCGCGCCCTCCCGCAATGGATGGAAGACGCTGCGCGTCGCGATTCTGCTCGCCGTGTTGGTCGTGGTTGCGCTCACTACCTGGCAGGATCGCTATCTCAGCACTCGCTGGCACAACCCCCTGTACGTCGCCATCTATCCCATTGCGGCGGACGACAGCCCGGTGACGCGAGCCTACGTGACGGCGCTCGATGCGGAGCGCTTCAAGCCCATCGATCGATTCTTTGCGCGCGAGGCCGCG
>CAYRAC010000145.1:0-8318 GCA_964422045.1 uncultured Steroidobacteraceae bacterium | reverse complement strand
TGATTCCAGAGACGGCGCGTCCGGAAGCAGAAGCCTATCGCCGGGCCGTCAAGTCCAAAGGCAATCTACAGAGCTTGCTCCTGCCCATCGGCAATGGAATCGAGCTGTCGTGCGTATGGCCGGCGGCACAACAGTCGGGGGACTAGGCTCGTGCCGCTCAAACCGGAATTTGGCATTCTGGGCGCGGGCGCCATCGGGTCGATTATCGGCGCCCATTTGGCGCGCGCCGGACACTCCGTTCTCATGCTGGCGCGCGGTCGTCGTGCCGAGCAGATCGAGCGCTCGGGTCTCGATATCCGCGGCTTGCGCGAGTTCTCGCTGAAGGTCCCGGTATTGATCGATGTATCGCAATTGTCGCACGCCGCTGTGTTGATCGTTGCGACCAAGGCGCTCGGCACGCAAGCAGCTCTCGCGAATCTTCGCCACGTGCAGGTGGGCGCGGTCTTCTCCATTCAAAATGGCGTCATGAAGAATGACCAGCTGGCTGCCGTGTGGGGTACGGAACGCGTGCTCGGTGCGCTCGCCGATACCAGCGGCGAGTTGCTTTCTTCCGGCGAAGTGCTGTTCACGCGCAACGAAGTCTTGCGTATTGGCGAACTCGGTGGCGGTGACAGTGCCCGCGCCTCAGGCATCGCTCACGCCATCGACGCGTCCGGCGTCGGTGCCCGGGCCGTTCCAGACATCGAGAGCCTTGAATGGTCAAAATTTTCCGCCTGGGTCGGCATGATGGTACTCGCGGTCGCAACTCGGGCCGTGACTTGGAAGTATTTGACCGATCCGGACCTGGCACTGATCTTGGTTCGCCTGGTGCGCGAAGTCGCCGTTCTCGCGGCGGCGCGCGGCATTCCGCTCTCCGATCGTTCGCCGCTGCCTGTTGAGACACTCATTTCCCGGACCGAGGCCGAAGCCGCCGCCATCGTGCAAACGGCCGGTGAGCAGCTCAAGAATCGCGCGCCCGAACATCGCCTCTCGACCCTGCAGGATCTGGATGCCGGCCGGCCTTTGGAGATCGATGAAACCCTGGGCCACGCGGTGCGCGAGGCAGCGCGCCTGAACTTGTCCGTGCCACTGCTGCAAAACTTCTACCACTTAACCGCCGGCATCGACCGCAGCCGGCGCCGCTAACCGAACTGATCGCCGCGATATGTCAAAAAAAGCTGTCAATGACACATCGGTGGGCGCGCTGCGGCGGCGCGAGTTCATTGCCCTCGCGCTCGGTGGGCTGAGCACGGGATGGGCCGCAACCTTATCCGCCGCGACGCCAAGCGCGGGCGCAGCAGCGACACCGCCTCCCATACTCCCCTTCGAGCAAGCGGTCGCCAGCGCGGCGCAGCAGGTGTTTGCTGCCGCGCCGCCGCCGCAAGGCAGTGGCGCGGCCGTGGTCATCGATCCCTTGATCGATGGTGTAACCGGCTACCAATCGAGAGCCACGCAGTCCATTCAGGAACGCATTACTGCATTGGTGAAACGTGATTTCCCGAAATATAAAGTCCAAAGCATCACCTCGGCGAGCCTCAGCCGGCAACCGCGTTTTCTGGCCGGCACGTTCACACCGATCAACGCGCAAATGAAGCCTGCGGGCGCGCGCGAGTCTTATTGGTTCTGTTTGGTGATGGGTGATCTTGCCACCGGCAAGATCGTGGCGAAAGCCGTGGCACGAATTCGGATGGCAGATGCCAACGCGTCGCCGACCGCTATTTTTGCCGATAGCCCGGTGTGGATTCGCGACCGCAACATCCAGGCATACATCGCCAATTGCCAGGAGAGCAGCGTCGGCTCGCCGATCAAGCCCGAATACGTTGCCGGACTGCTCACCGCCACATTGCTGAGCGAGGCCGGCGACGCCTACGGCGAGGGACGTTATGCCGAGGCGCTCGATCTGTACCAAACGGCGCGTAAGACCGCGGCGGGAGACCAGCTTCGAGTCTACAACGGTCTGTATCTGTCGCTGACCAAGCTGCAGCGCACCGCGCAGGCGGTAGCGGCGTTCCGCGATTTGGTGGATTTTGGGTTGCGCCGGCAACAGCTTGCCGTCAAGTTTCTGTTTCGTCCCGGATCCGTGCGTTTCGCCAGCGACGCGAAATTCAGTGCCGTCTACGACATGTGGCTGGCCCAGATCGCTGCCCAAGCGGCGCAGAATAATATCTGCCTGCAAATCACCGGTCACACCAGCCCGACCGGCGCGGCGGCATTGAACGACAGTCTGTCGCTGCTGCGTGCGCAGTACATTCAGGCGCGGCTGGAAAGTACTCAACCGGGGCTTGCCCGGCGCACCCAGGCAGCGGGTGTCGGCTCGCGTGAAAACTTGATTGGTACCGGCAAAGACGACGCGAGCGACGTGCTCGATCGGCGGGTCGAGTTGCAGCCCGTCCAGGCCTGCGGCTAGCCGCAGCTGCCGCGACTTAGGTTTCGAGGAATAGCCTGTGCAGGCGTCGCGACTCGTCATTCGCCAGGCCGTCGAGAATCTCGTTCAAGGGTTCCGGCCGGCCAAACGCATATCCTTGCGCATAGTCGACGCCCAAGCGCCGGACCTCCTGAGCAATCGCTTCATTCTCCACGTGCTCGGCAACGGTCTCGATCCCCAGGCCCTTAGCGAGTTCCACGATCGCGTTCACCGTCGCTTTGGAGTTTCGATCGGTCAACACATCGCGGACGAAACTGCCGTCGATTTTCACCCGGTTGACCTGCAGAGTCTTCAAGTACGTCAGCGAGTTCGCGCCCGTACCGAAATCATCGAGCGCGAATCGGCAGCCCAACGCCGCGAGGCGAGTGACCATCGTCTTCGCGCTCGCCAGATTAGTGACCGCCGCCTGCTCCGTGAGTTCGACGTTGATGCAGTCTCGCGGCAGGTTGGCGCTCTTGAGCATCTGTCCAAACTGCTGAATAAACGTCTCATCGCCGATGGACTGGCCTGATACGTTGATGGACATCGCCAGGCCGCGCGTTGCAAACATGCTCCGATAGGGAGCGAGCATCTGCAATGCGCGCTGCGCCACCCAGCGATCGATGGAGGGCAACAGTTGGTAGCGCTGCGCAGCCTCGACCAATGGCCCGGGCGACACCAGCGTTCCGTCAACGTCGCGCAGCCGCAGCAGCAGTTCGTAGCCTCCGGGGAGGCTCAGATTTTGCAGCGGGGCGATTCTTTGAGCGTACAAAAGCAGCCGATCGGCCTTGAGCGCCGAGCGTAACTGGCCCACAGCCAGTGCATCGGCGTGGCGACGCATCATGCTCCCATCTTCAAACGCATACAGTTCGACGCGGTTGCGGCCATGGTTCTTGGCGGTTTTGCAGGCGAGTTCCGCCGCCGCGATAGCTCGCGCCAACCCCTCGGGCATCGGCACGAGAGCGGACACTCCGCAGCTGACGGATACTTCGAACGCCTCGCTCGAGGTGCCGATCACCAGCCGCGAAGCGGCACCCTGCAGCGCTTGCGCTATCTTGACGCCATCGGCGCAGCTCGATTGCGGCAAAATTATGGCGAATCGATCTCCGGAAATTCGCGCGGCCAGTGCATCGTCCGGCAACAGCGGTGCCGACAATAAATCGGCGACGCGCACGATGAGTTCGTTGCCGAGTTCGAAACCGTGCAGCTCGTTGGCCACGTGCATGTGATCGACATCCAGATAAATAACGCTGCTTTCGACGAAATCCGTGCTCTCGGGCAGCCCCAGGTACATCTGATCGAGACCGCTGCGCGTGTACAGTCCCGTCATGAGATCGAATTGCGCTTCGACAAGGCTCGCGGCCTGACGGCCGATGTGACGCGCGAGGAAGACTTGGCGGTTAGAGTAGTTGGCTGCGCGCGGCAAATTGTAGAACGCCAAGGCCCCGATGGCGCGGCTGGTCTCACGCACGACCGGCACGCATAGCACCTTGCAACGAGTGATGCTGCTGTCCGCGCGCCCGACATTATTGACCACCAAGGGTCGATTTTGTCGTTGTGCCCACGTAATGAGCTGCTCCCGCGTTTGCGTCCAGGCCGTCCACAGCGAGGCTGCCGCGGCACTGTCGTTCTCGCATTTGACGGTTAGGCGCTTATCCGGCACGTACAGCACGCCGAGGCCGCTTTCGAGTCGCGCGGTGGCCTGCGCTACCAACTCTTGGAGGATTTTCTTATCGTCGACGGCCCCTTTGAGGTTGCTCGTCACATTGAACAGCCACTCGAGTTCGGCCGAGCGTTCCGTCAGGGAATTGATTCGGGAGTGCGCCGGAATCGCACTTGCCAAGTCTCGATAAATGCAGTCGAGCAGCGGCTTGAGCCGGCCGGCGAGTTGCGCCGCGAACCGCGACGGCTGGGTCGGGGCCGCGGCGATGTGCTGGCTGGCGCAAAACACGCCGAGCAGACTCCCGTCTGACTGCTCCAAAGGGATCGCGGTCCACCATTGATGGGAGGCGCGCGCGCTCGCGGTCGGTGCCGTTTCGTGCGAGTCGGTCCATCCCAATGAGCGAATCCACTTCGTGACCGCCTCGCCCGACAACTCGCCGTGTTGCCCCAACACCTTGAGCGATGCATCGAGCAAGCAGATCCCGCTGAGATCTGCCACCAGGCCATTGGCCAGTGCAACATACGACGCGAATATCGGATCGGCGCGCGATGTCGAACGTGACGCGCTGCTCATTTCTAATCGCTCTCCCTTTGGCCGTGGTGGCTTTAGCGCAAGGCTATGCTGCAATGCGGCGCTCGAACCGCCGGGCCGCTCCTGGTTATCGGCGGTAATGCCGGTAACTGGACCCGGTCAGCCGCGCTCCTCGCGCTTACCGCGACGCGCTTCACGGCCGCTCTCTTGATGCGCATACTCGCCCAGGTGACAGACTTCGACCCAAAACCGGTGGTGATCACGGTCGACGCAACCACCCGGGTGTCCGGATTGTTATCGACAGCACCGCGGGCCAAGGCATGCTTGGTGCTCGCGCACAGCGCGGGGGCCGGCATGGCTCATCCGTTCATGGACGCCACGGCCCGCGAGCTTCTGGCCTTGGGAATCGCCACGCTGCGCTATCAATTTCCGTACATGGAGAATCGCAGCCGCCGTCCTGATCCGCCCGCGCTGTGTCACGCGACGGTGCGTGCCGCCGCCGCCGCCGCGCATCAGGCGACGCCTGGGTTGCCCTTGTTCGCCGGCGGCAAGTCCTTTGGCGGCCGCATGACATCGCAGGCTCAGGCGCTGACCCCGCTGCCTCATGTCCGCGGCATCGTTTTTCTTGGATTTCCGCTGCATCCGCCCAAGGAGCCTTCCGAGGCGCGCGCCAAGCATTTATTCGAGATAGGCATTCCAATGCTCTTCTTGCAGGGCACGCGCGACGCATTCGCCGAGGTGGCGCTGTTGCAAACGGTGATTGCGCGGCTCGCAAACACTGCCAGCTTGAGCTTGTTTCAAGATGCCGACCATTCGTACCATGTACCCGCTCGCACCGGCCGCAAAGACGAGGAGGTGCGGGGCGATTTGATGAAGACGCTGGCCGCCTGGATTGACGGCGTCCTGGCGCCGTCCGCGGGCTAAACGATGGTCACGGTGTCCGCGAGCGCGGCACGTTCCGTGCGAAGTTGGTTGATGGGGGCCCCGGGATCGCGATAGCCGATGGCCAAGCCGCAAAACAGCATCAGTTCCGGCGGCAGTTGGACGAAATCGCCGGCGGTCTTGGGCCACGCAGCCCAGGCCTCCTGTGGGCAGGAACTCAAGCCTTGCTCGTGCAGCAGCAGCATGACGCTTTGCAGGAACATGCCAAGGTCGGCCCATTGGGGAGCGCCCATTTGCCGGTCGACCGAGATGAATAGCGCCACGGGGGCACCGAAGAAATTGAAATTCTTTGCGAACTGCGCCAAGCGCGCGGGCCGGTTGTCTCGCGCGATTCCAATGGTCGCGTACAGGTCCTCGCCGCACTTGAAGCGACGCGTACGGTAAGGCTCCTTCAGCTGCGGCGGATACACATTGTATTCGCTCGTCTCACCGGCTGGCTGAGCAGCTAATTTGGGTGCCATGAGAGCCCTGAACTCTCGCATGCGCTCTCCCGCGAGCAGGTGCACGTGCCAAGGCTGCAAGTTGCCGCCGGAAGGCGCGCGCATCGCGATCTGCAAAATCCGCTCAACGGTCTCGATCGCCACCGGCTGATCGGTAAATGCGCGGCAACTCGCCCGCTCGCTAATAGCCTCGGCAACATTCATGAGTTCAATCCTGATTTCGAGTCCCAATCAATACAGCGTGAATGCGTACAGCGTATCTCCGGCCGCCACCACGACGTATTGATGATCATCCAGCATGTAGGTCTCCGGGGCATTCGACACGCCGTGCAGCCGAGCGTGCCATAGCGGCGTGCCATGCTCCGGATCGAACGCCACCAGGCTTTCTCCGGCGTCCGCCGCAAACAAGAGCTTGCCGGCGGTCGTGAGCAAGCCGCTGCCGATCGCGCCCAATAAACCCACCCCCGGCCCGAAAGGATGTTCCCAGATTATCTTCCCCGTCTGGTAGTCGATCGCACGGATCGCGCTGCCGAGCGACACTTGAGCGCCGCGGGTAACCCCGCCCATGCCCATCGCGCCGCGAGGATCGGTCTCGGTGTAGTACAGCAGGCCGTAGTTCTCAAACCCTCGAAAATAGAACAACCCGGTTTGCGGACTGAACGAGGGCGGCGGCCAGTTGGTCCAACCGTCGATCGAGAGAATAGTCCCGCCCGGCGAGGCGTCTCGGGTGGGATCGCGAATCGGCTGCCCGCGTTGATTGATCGCCTTGACCCATTTTCCCCACGGCGTGAACCGGGTGGTGAGCAAGTGTTCGCCGGTGAGACGATCCAGCACGAAAAAATGACCATTGCGGGTCGCTTGCAGCACGAGTTTGCGCGCCCGGCCATTGAACGGCCCGTCCACCAGCACCGGCGTTTGCGCCGAGTCCCAGTCATGCGTGTCGTGGGGCGAGGTCTGGTAGTACCACGCCATTTTTCCGGTGTCGACGTTTACGGCGATCAAAGAGCACGTAAACAGATTGTCGCCCGGGCGCGTACTGGAGCCATAGGCGGGCGCCGGATTTCCGGTTCCAAAGATGTAGAGATGGGTGTCCGGGTCATACGCGCCGGAAGTCCAGACATTACCGCCGCCATGCCGTGCGGTCTCGAGGTTGGGCCACGAATCGACACCCGGATCTGCGGGATTCATCGGAGTCGTGTGGAACTTCCATTGCAGCTCGCCGGTTTGCGGATCCAGTGAGCGCAGCGATCCCGGCTCATCGGAATCGTTGCCGGCACCGACCAGCACGTGATCGCCGATGACCATGGGCGCTGCTTCGGAGAAGTATTGTTCGGGAAAGCTTTCGATCTCCTTGTGCCAGCGCTCTTTGCCGCTCGCCGCGTCGAGCGACACGAGATAGTCGTCAGCGGTCTCCATGTACAGCCAGTTCTTGTACATTCCCAGTCCCTTATTGGACGTATGGGTGCCGCCTTTGGTCTTCCAGTAGTAGTGCCAAAGAACGCTTCCCGTGCGCGCATCGATCGCCCAGGCGTTGTCCGGGGCCGACGCATACAAGACGCCGTTCACTTGCAGAACGCTGCCGCGGACGCTGATGGGCGCAGCGGAAGAGAACAGTCCGCCGGTGACCACGGCTTGCGCCGCCTCGCCGCCAACGATTTGCGGCGGGCTTGGCGGTGCAAACATTCCACCGCCATCCGCTTCGATTCCGCCCGCGAGACGCGCCACCCACGCGAGCGTGAGATTCTTGACGTTTGCCTGGTTGATCTGCGTCAGGCTGCTATATCGCCTGCCCGAATAGTCGCCTGAGTACGTGGGCCACGCCTCAGAGAGCGCTTGCAGCGAAGAACTCGAAGCGTCCGCGCCGACCCAGCCCGGCACTGCGCACAGGGTCGCGAGCAGCAGTTTCATAATTCTCATTTCAGGGTCACCAGATAGGCCGTGAGATTGTGAAGGTCCCGATCCTCCCACGTAC
Source organism: uncultured Steroidobacteraceae bacterium (assembly GCA_964422045.1). GTDB lineage: Bacteria > Pseudomonadota > Gammaproteobacteria > Steroidobacterales > Steroidobacteraceae > Bog-1198. The sequence continues at coordinate 387 of CAYRAC010000145.1, read as the reverse complement.
GAACCATGTCGAGATGCGTCTGCAAAGGATTGCTGATCGAAATCCGCGGCGTGTCGCCGTCCCGCCTGATGGTTCGATGATTGCCATCGGCGTCGTCGAGAACAACCGCGAAATCATCCATGCTGATCAGACGGCCTCGCAATTCGCCGCCGGGCAGTTCAATCGACACCGTGCGCGGCGGCGCGCTCGGCGAGGCTATGCCGAACATCCCCGACCCGCCTCCGGTAAAAATCTTATCCTGCATGGTCTTTGGATCGTACTTGGAACCGACGCCGGCGAGATCTGTCTTGACCGAATGGCACCGATTGCAATTTCCCTTGCCATAAAAGTAGGCCTTACCGGCGGCAGCATTCCCCACCAGAATGCTTTTGGGATCGAAGGCCGCTC
>CAYRAC010000144.1:0-8424 GCA_964422045.1 uncultured Steroidobacteraceae bacterium | reverse complement strand
CAGAAGATGGAACGCGCGCGCAAGTCTTCGCCGCATAAGAGCCACGGCAAGCGCGATTAGGGCACGAGTTGGCGAACTTAGGATTCGCCTACTGAGTTGCGAAGAACGAGCGGGCTGCGGCGAAACAGAAAGGCGACACCAAAGTCGCATGATAGACCTCGGCCACCGCGAGCGTTCCGCCGTCGGTGGCCCCTTGCGCGATCGCCTCGGCAGCAACGAGTGCCTTGGCTACTGAAAAATCCAGTTTTAGGTTCGCATACGGGTCGCCGCTGGTCGCCGCGGCCTCGAGATTGAGCACGCTGGTCGCCGCAGGCGGCGGGTTCGCGCTCCAATAGTTCTGCATCAGTTGCGTATTGAAATAAAAGACGATCGGATCATCGGCGCCGGCGCACAGCAACACCGGCGCGCTCGGAACCCAGTTGCGCAAGTCATTGGTCTTGAGGGCTTGTCGCCACGGCAATGCCGGAGTCGCGGCCGCGGTTCCCGTGGTGATCGTCGGAAAGCCGCCGTCGGGATTCGCCTGCGCATCGTTCAAATAAGCGAGACGAAAGCTATTGAGCAGCAAATTGCCGCTGCCGAAGCCAAGCGCAAACACCTCGGCGAGGTTCGCGGGGGTGGTGGGCGGCGTCAGCGCGGCGAATGCCGGCGCCGGCGGCGTCGAGCTGAACAGCGCATATTCCGGAAGTTTTCCCTCCGCGTACAGATCGCTGCGCAGCGTGGTGCTCGGCAGCAGGTTTTGAATGCCGCTCGCGTATTGCGGCTCGAACACATCCGCCGTGTTGTCATAGATGTTGGCGTAGGCATCCTGATAGGCCGTGAGCAGCAGCGTGGATGATACCGGCGCATCGCCGTTGACCTGTCCATAGAACACGGCATCGACAAAGGCGGCGAGGGCGTAGGGGCCGGACAGCGGTGCCGAAGCCGTGACTTTCATACCCGCGGCCTGCATCGCGCGGTGCGTCGCCATCGCTACGTAGCCTCCCTGCGAATAGCCGGTGATGAACAGCTCGCCGTTGTCCTTGACCAGGGTCGCGGAGGCCAACGGCAGGGTGGTGCGCGCGGCCGTCAAGGCATCAATCATGTCCTTCGATTGCTGATCGGCGATCAGGTACGGATGATACGGAAGCGTCGAAGTGTCATAGCCCGCATAGCTCGGCGCAACCACGATGTAGCCTTGGGATGCGAACAGCGCCGCGAGGGACAGGGTTTCGGTATTTTGCAGATTCGCCATGTTGAAGGCGCGATCCGTGGTCGTGCCGTGGGCATAGAGCACGATCGGGCGTGCACCGGTGCAGCTCGCGCCCAACCCCGTGGGCACCATCAGCACCGCCGAAGCAGTCGTCGGTTCGCCGGCGCCGCCCACGGTCTCGTAAACGATGTGATAGAAAAGAATGTCGCAAATCAGCGGTGGACTCACCGACAGCAAATTCGCATTCGCGCTGAGATTGAGTGCGAGCAGCACATCCGAGGTCTTCACGGTGGAGAGCAAACTCGCGGGGCTTTCCAGGAGCGTGCCGCGGGCGGGAGTGAGGGGTGCCGTCGGGGACGCGCCGCCATGACTGCCCGCACCACCGCACGCGGCCAGCAGCAGCGCCGATAAGCTCCAGAGCTTGGTCTGCCGCATCAGTTTTAAAAATGTGGGCATACCCCAACGACCCGGTTCGCGGGGGGAAGTTCGCAACCTCCCCGTGACAGAACCTTCATCGACGCGAAATCGCCCATTCGAGGCTCGGATGGCCACATCAAGTGCTACGGCACCAGCTCAACCTCGAGTTCGCGCGTATCCGCGCCGCCGCGATCGTCCACCGCGCGCAGCGTGTAACGCCCGGATTGCTGCGGCAGCCACGGCAAAGTTTCTCCCGCCGGCGCGCGGCCGATGAAGGCGTTGCCCGCGAACCAGTACACGGCGTGCGTGGCTGCGCCGACATCCGCGCGCAGCGCGAGCGGCGCCGGGTGCAGAGCGCGTTCGGTGTAGACCAAGCCGCGCAGCGGCGACACGATATGCAGCGCCTCGCTGTCGCTGCCGCCCGGTTCGGATCCGTTCCCGCAGTCCGGATCGGCGGGCGGCGTACGGCGCGGCATGCCGGCTTCGCGAAACAACCGCAACATGTCGGATGTCCAGAATTCGTACACTTCCTGGCGCACCTCGGGACCCGGACCGCAGACCCGATGGTTGGCCGCATCGAAGTACACATAACGATGCAGCGTCGATAGGCGAATCGGCGACTTCCCCGGGATATACCAAGTGCTCACCGTCTGCGGGCATGCCGGGTTCGGCAGATCGCCGCTCGCCGCGCACACCTCGATGCGCGCCACACTGGCGGGAAATCGCCGCACCAGGTCGCCGGCGGCGAGCCCCTGGGCGCGCAGCGCATCGATGATGCGAAACAGCAGCGGCGCCGCCGCCTGTACGCCGACGAAGGCGGGATTACCCGTGTTGTCGAAATTGCCGATCCACACCAGCAGCACGTAGCGGCCGAACACCGCGACCGACCAGGCGTCGTGGAATCCCCATGACGTGCCGGTTTTCCAGGCGACCGCGGGCGCGGCCGGCGCGCCGGTGTCGGGTCGCGGATTCTTGCTCAGCATGTCGAGCACGATGAAGCTTGATTCTTCGGACAGCAGGCGTACCCCGCCCGTCATCGGCTCCTGACTCAGGATCGAGCGAATGGCCGGGAGCCGGCCGCCGTTCAGCAGCAAGGCATAGAGCCGCCCCAGTTCTTCCATCGACACTTCGCCGCCGCCCAGGGCGAGGGCCAGCCCGTAATGGCGTTCGCTCTTCAAACGCGAAACGCCGCCGACCTGCAAAAACTCGTACAACGTCGGCCGCGACAACTGACTCGCCACCGCGACTGCAGGCACGTTGCGGCTGCGGATGAGCGCATCTTCGGCGGCGATGGGACCCATGAAGCGGCCGTCGAAATTCTCGGGACTGAACGGGCCGAACGCGGTCGGTGCGTCCTTGAGGATGGTGCGCGGATGCAGCAGCCCCTGGTCGAGCGCGAGTCCGTAGATAAAGGGCTTGAGCGCCGAACCCGGCGAGCGCTTTGCCGTCACGGCATTCACCTGGCCATCGATGCGCGCATCGCGATAGTCGGCCGAGCCCACATAGGCGCGCACCGTCGCTACGCCGCCGCCCACCTCGAGCAGCAAAGCGCCCGCATTGCGGATGCCGAGCTCCGACTCACCCTCGATGTACTTCGTCAGGATCCGCTCGACCGTGCGCTGCCGCGGGAGATCGAGCGTACTCTGCACATCGCCCGCGGCGCTTCGCAGCAGCGCGTCGGTGAAATGCGGCGCGACAAACGGCAGTTGTTCGGGCGCTCGGGCGGTGATCGGCGCGGCGACATCGGCGCTGAAGCGTGCGTCATCGGGCACGGCCTTCACCCAGCGCGCCCAGAGTCGCGCGCTCGCCTCCTCGAGCCCATCCGCAAGCTTTCGCGAATTCGCATCGCCGGATCGCAAACGCCGCTCGCGTGGATTCTGCGGAATCACGGCAAGGGTCATCACCTGCGGCACCGACAGATGCGCCGCCGGCGTCGCAAAGTACACCAGGCTCGCCGCGCCGACGCCCTCGACGTTGCGTCCGTATGGCGCAAGATTCAGATACGCCTCCAGGATGTCGTGCTTGCTGTAGCGCGCCTCGAGCCACAACGCGAGCGCCATTTGGCGCAGCTTCCCCCAGGGGTCGCGCGTGTTGAGCCGGTACAAACGGCGCGCCAGCTGCATCGTGATGGTCGAGGCGCCGACACGCCGGCCGCCGACGCCGGCCTCGAACATCGCCCGGGCGAGTGCCACGGGATTGACCCCCGGGTGCAGGTAGAACCAGCGGTCCTCGTACAGCAGCACCGCCGCCGGCAGCCGCGACGGCATGCGCTCGAGATCCACCCACAGCCGATACTGGCCGTCGGCGGCGAGCGTGAGGCGCAGCAGCTCTCCGGACTGCGCACTGACGGCGGTCGATTGCGGCGCGACCGAGGAAAGCGGCACGTGCGATAGGCTGCGCGCCAACCCCACGCCGAGCGTGCCGAGCAACAGGATGGTGAGCAAGCTCCCGAGCAGTCGGCGGATGGCAGGACGTGACAGCCGCACGCGCGCGGGCTCCGCTCAATGCGCCGCGGGCCGCACGACCGTCACCTGGCCGGCACCCGCGCGCGCCCGCAACTTGCGGTCGTACATGGACTCGGCATAACTCGGCGGCACCGTGAAACGGCCGGCGTTGGTCGCGACGATTCGGTAGCTGTATTCAGCCATGTCCTTCGACAGCATCCCGTACAGCACCACGCGGTCCTCGCGCACGTCGGCGAACTGCGGCCGCCAGGCGCCGCTGCCCAGTGGATCGACCCACGCCCGCTCGGACGCGGGCGCATTGTTCAACACGGGCTCGAAGCCGCCCGGCAAGAGGTCGGTGACCGCGACATCGGTGACAAACGTGCGATCGATCGAGCGCAAGCGCAGCCGCACGGTCACTTCCTCACCGCTCTGCACGCTTAAGACGGGTTCGCCTTGGGCGTTCAGATAGTCGCGCTGGATCTCGAGACCCTCGCGCAGTGCCTCGACGGGCGGATTGCGGTCGAAGCCGGCATTGGTGACGGCAAAGAAGCCGGCCATGCCGGTATCGTTCGCGAAATGCAGCTGCGCGGTGTCGCCGTCGTAGGTGCCGCGCAGTATCAACTGGCCGCGAAGCTCGAGCGGACTCGCCGCGCCGCCCGCCGCGGTCTGCGTGCCGGTGAACTGGGTCAACGTCTCGCTCGGCACGTTCGTCGCATAGGCATCGAATGCCATCACGAGGAAGGCCGCGGACAAGGTGTTGTACTCGCCGCGCGCCAACGGGGCCACCAGCGCTTGCAGAACCTGCGGCTTGAGTGCGCGGGCGCGCTCCGGGAAATGCCGCGACAGCAGGTACAGCAGCTCGGCGCCGCGGACCGTGTCATCGTCGAAGTAGGCGAAGGGCGTGCCGCTCGAGGAACCGAGCCCCGCCGCGAGGTGCTCGATGAGCGGCTTCGCTTCCCGCTCCTGATGCTGCAGCTGATACACCGCGGCCAGATAGGCGGCGGCCGCATCGCTGCGCCAGAGCTTCGGATAGCGCGCATCGAGCGTCTCGACCAAGTTCGAGCCGATCGGCGTCGTCACCAACCCCTCGCGCGCCAGCAGGTACGTCGCATGCGCGCGGTTGCGCAAACCCGCCAGACCCGCGAGTTCATGGTCCGCGACCGGGCTCACCGCATAGCGCTGCAGCCACACCTGTCCCTTCTGATACAAATCGAGCGGGATCCTCTGACCCTGTTCGCGCGCATCGATGATCCAGTGCATGGCGTACACCGAGGCGAACTCATCGGTCGTGATCGACGCGGCCCAGAGCCCAAAGCCGCCCTCGGCATTTTGCCGGCTGCGCAGCACCGCGACCAGCGCCGCCACGGCATCGGCGGGCCGGCGTCCGTTTGCGGCATCGCTGCGGGCGAGTTCCGGCCGGCGCGCGAGCACCAGCGTGGCGAAGCCGCGGCTCACCAGCTGTTCGGTGCAAAGGTGCGGGTAATCGTCGAGATAGTCGGCGAGGCCGCCGGCGAGCACCAATGGCACCGCCGAGACGCCGACGGTGAGCTTGCGGTGATCGGGGGAGAGCGAGCGGCCGATGGGCACGTCGATGGCGCTGCCAAAGTAGCCGGCGAGAACCTCCGTGACATACGGCGAGGCAGGGCGCACGCTCACCTCCTCGACGAGATGCGCGGCATGCTCCTGCCACGCGGCGGTGAAGCGCACCGGCGCGGCCCCGAGCAGCGCCTTGGCGCGAAAGCGGAACAGCGCCACCGCCTCGCCGTGCTCCGCGACGGTCACGGTCTGGCGGGCGGCGCCGAGCGCTTCGAGCTGCGGCGGCAACTCGGCACTCACCGACACCGCGGCACCGCTGCCCGAACCCGCGACCCCATTGGCGATGCCGACACTCACCTCGAATTCATCGCCGGGAGCCACCGCGACCGGCATGTTCGGCGTCAGTACGAAATCGCCGCGCACCGTGGTCTGCGCTTGTGCGACGCCGATCGTGGTCTCATTCACTGCCACCGCAAACACCTGCAACGAGCCGTTGAAAGAGTCGGGCACCGTCCAGGTGAACTCGCGTCCTTGCTCGACATCCACGATGCCGGACCAATAGACCGCGGGCGCGGCGTGTTTGCGCTTGAACGGGTTGAGATTGCGGCGCAGCGCCGCCTCGCCGTCGCCGCCGGGGGCCGCGGCGCCGAGCACCCGTTTGAAATCCGGCAGTAGCAGATCGAGAATTTGCGAGGTCGTGACTTCGAGCGCGCGCTTCTTGAAGAACTCGCCCAAGGGATCGGGCGTTGCGTAGCGCGCCACTTGCAAAATGCCTGCATCGACCGCAAACACCACGGCGCGGGTTGCGTGCGCGGCTTGCAGATCGATGTGCATCAGCGTGCCGGGTTTGACCTGCGTGGGTACCGTGAGCGTCAAGGCGTTGCGGCGCGCGGCGAGACTGGTCGCGAACGGCACCACGCCGAAGCTCAAGGGGCTTGCGAAAATCTCATCCGATCCCGGGTCGCGGGTGAACTGCACGCTGATATAGCCGTTACCCTCGAAATCCGCGGGAAGGCGGATTCTTTGCACCGAAGCCGTGGTGTCGGTCTTGAACCAGCGGGTCGCGAATACCCGATCGCGCTCGATCGTGATGAGGCCGGCGCCGGTGTAGGGCGCCTTGATGCTGAGCTCGATTTCCTCGCCCGGCGCATACTCGTGCTTGTCGAGTTGAATTTGTAGCTCCGCATTGCGCTCCAAGGAGCGTGTCAAGTTCGCCTGGCCGACCACGCTGTACTCGACGCGATTGAGCTCGAGCCCCGCGGCATCGCGGATGATGTAGGCGAAGGTACCGGGACTGTCGGTGGCGAGCGTCTGCTCTAAACCCGCGGCGGGCAGGGCAAGCGCCTCCTCGGAGAGCGTGATGTCCTTCTTGCGAGACTCGTATTGGTACGTGCCGTTCGGCTGTTTGGCGAGCACCGAAACGAAGGTGGTTTCGACTCGTCTTAAGGTCAGCCCCGGGGCGGCGGTGCGCTTGACGGTCGGATCGATGGCAATCCATGACACCACGCGTTTGCTCGATTTCGCGATGTACGCGAGGTCGCCGTCGGCCTTGAAGCCGACCAGGAACGGCAGGTCGGAGACGAGTACCGCCGTGTCGGCCGTCACCGAGCGCCCACCCGCGGGTTCGAAGGCGCGCGCGAGTACGTGTACGCGGTAGGTTGCCCGGGCGTATTTCTGCAGACCCAAATCGAAGCTGGCATTGCCGGCCGCATCGGTCTTAACTTCGGCGAGCGTGTCGACGTAGCCTTCCTTGGCACGCAGCGGATCGTAGAACCGAAACTCGGGCAGCGTGCGGAACGCGGGGAATGCCGGGGTGAGCGTGAGCTCTGCCTGCACTCGCCGCTGCTGCGCTGCCGTGCCGAACAAGTTCGCGACGTTCACCGTTGCCTTCAAGTCCTGCGGTGACACCCAGCCCTCGAGGCTCTCGGCGCTCAAGTGCGCGCTCACTTTCATGCGGTCGGGTTCGAACTCCTGCACGCGCAGCGTGGTCGTGCCGATCTCGGCGTCGGGCCGATCGTCCTTGACGATGTACAGATTCACCGAGTACGCCCCCGTCGGCGCCGTGTCGGGCAGCGTGTGCGACAATTCGGTGAAGCCGCTGCCCGGCAGCTTGAAGCGCTGTCGCAGCGCGGTGAGGCCGCGCGCGTCGAGGATTTCCGCCTCGAGGGGAATGCCGGCGAGTTCCGCGGACCCGAGCGCTGTCTTCGCAATCATGCCCACATGCAGGGTGTCGCCCGGACGATAAATGCCGCGGTCGCAGAACAGGTATGCGCTCAGCTGGGTTGCGGTGCGGGCGCTATGCACGCCGCCGACGTCGAAGCGCGAATAGTCGAGATTCCGGTCGGCATGGTTGAGCGGCAGGAAACTGAAGTCGCCGGCCTTTTGGACTTGCACCAGGAGCGGTGTGCGCTCGCGCGTGAGGTTTTCCATTTTCAGAAAATGCGCGCGCCCGTCTGCATCCGTCGGGTGCGACAACAGCGTGGTGCCGTTCTTGGCGATGATGTCGACGCTCGCGCCCGCGACCGGCAGTCCGCTCGCGATCGATTGCACGAACACATCCTGCGTGCCGTCGGCCGCGCGCTTGAGCACGATGCCGAGATCCGTGACCAGCACCAGGCGCGCATCGCTCATGGCGTCGTTGTCATCGGCATCGTGGGGCGCGACGCGAGGATCATAGCCGCGCAGCGTCAACAGAAACACCCCGTGCTTGTCGCTGCCGCCGCTCTTTAGGTACTCGCTGAAATCGATGGTCTCGAAATGGTTTTGCCCGTGGCCCAAGTCGCCCAAGGGAATTTTGTGCGACGTACGCTCGGTGAGATTGTCGGGGCCGAAGTT
>CAYRAC010000143.1:1255-8437 GCA_964422045.1 uncultured Steroidobacteraceae bacterium | reverse complement strand
GTCAAAACCACTCGTGACGCAGTCCATTTGGCGCTCGAGCACTACGTGCGTAGTCGAGACTACTCAGGAGTTCTTGCGCTCCGCGGCACGGGCGGCGTTTCAGAAGGCTACGATCCCAAGGCAGCAAGCCCGCCTCGGTGACGTCACATGCTGGTCGACTCTTCCGTGTGGATCGCCTACCTGCGCGGTGAAGATCTATTGGAAGTTGCAATGCTTACTGAAGCCCTGGAGCACAGAGAGCCTGTTTGGCTGACTGCTACGATCCTTCTAGAGGTTCTACAGGGCGCGGATAGCCCCGATCGATTCACCCGCTGGGATCGGGTTCTCGGTGAACTGCCGTTGATCGCCTCGCCCGACGGTCGGGAAGCCGCGCGCAGCGCGGCACACTTGTACGCACGATGTCGGTGGGCGGGAGTAACTCCAAGATCCGCAAATGATTGCCTGATAGCGATACACGCGATATCTGCCCGCATACCGCTTCTGCATCGCGATAGAGATTTTGATTTGATCGCCGGCGTCGAACCCAAACTGAAAGTAGTCGCCGCGCGACGCAGATAGCCGCGAATCGCGGCAGTGGCTCGTGGCCCCATGGGTTCAAATCAACAGAATATTTTTTCATACCCCAACCATTTGATTTTGATATGGTTTTTGTGGAGATTGGTAGCGGGGGCACGCAACCAATTTTATCTACTCTATACGGTTCAAGGACTTAGGCCAATCCACGGGTCGTCTCGGACATAGTAACAGGGCGTTTTGCGGGGCGCTGCTATGATGGCGCTTCGCAAGGAAGCCCGAGCCATGACGAAAGAACCGGCTACAACCGCATCGGCCCTTGGACAGAACAAAACCCGACGGCAACCACCCGCGGGAATGCCGGCGCTCTACAGCGCGGAGATCGAAGCGGCTTCGACTGTTACCTGCAACTCCCGCGCGATGCTTACCGCAATGTCCTGCTGCATCCTGAGAACATCGCCTACCCTGCGTTCGTAACTTTCAGACCACTCGTGAGCGCCGTCGGAAGAGCGAATGAGCTGAACTGTCACTCGCACCTGGTTCACGGAGCGCCGAACGCTCCCCTCGACAAGGTGCGCGGCAGCAAGCGCTATGCTGATCCTGCGTAAGTCTTCGTTCTTGTTTTTGAACTGAAACGAGGAGGTGCGACCAATGACGTGCAATCCTGGAAGCTTCGCGAGGGCGTCGAGTACCTCTTCCGCCATCCCGTCGCCGAAGTATTCTTGGTCTTTCTTCTCGCTCATGTCAGCGAACGGAAGCACGGCGATAGACTTGTCACTCACCGCCGTCGACGCAGCATAAATTGGCAGTTCGGCGGCAGTGTGCTTGGACGTTACAAACTTAATAGCAATCACTGCTGTGACCGCCAGCGCGGCGACCACGAGACTTGTCGTCAACAACTTGCGATTGTGACGTGATTTCGGCGTTCCGGCGGCAGCGTCAAGGAAGGGTGTGCCGCCCGCCCCAACACTCTGGGGTTCGCGAATCGCATCGATCAGCCTGGCGTAGGCGGAATCGCGTATCGCTGATGAAGCGTCGATCCATTGAGATTCGCTCAGGAAATACTCGAGAGCAGGAGTCAGTGGTGCAGCGTCGATTCGCAACGCGATGATCTGCCGTCTCTTCGATGAAGCACGCTCAACTTCCTTGCCAACGTGCGAAGAGGCGATCGAGCTTTCGGACAGGATCAGAACGAGCGCTTTGGCGTTGGCAATTGCCCGTACTATTGCGTCGGCGTAGAGGGCGCCGGGTTTGACGTTACGGGGCGCAATCCAGCAGAGGATTTCAGCGTCCTCGAGGGCCGCGCACACGGTGTCGGCGATGGGTTTGTCCGCCGAAGCGTAACTGATGAAAACACGCGTTGGTTCCACAGTCCCCTGAGCGCAGTGAGAGGGCCCCCGAAGATCTTCTCGTTCAGCGCGGTCGGCCATTTGCAGGCTCTACCTTGGTGTCTCCATAGCCTATCTTAAGGCGCGATCGGTTGCTTAGCTGCCGCGATTTCGGCAGCTCGACCATCTCAAATGGCCCGGTCGGAGCCGTTCGCGGACGGCGCTGTCCGTTTTTTTTCATAAGCGTTTCTGGGCTTTGGCAGCGGTCGGAGTTGCCTGAACTGATGACGCTAGCGATTTACTGAGTCGCGTCGCGGGGGCGGGTTGACCGGTGCACGCTGCTAGTATTATGGAACAGATCAACAACAACGCGATGCGAGCTGAAGTATTACCTCGGACCAGAGCGTAATTAACAAAATCATTTTTATCTATTTGCCGGCCACGGCACACCACAGCCAATCTGGAATCGAGTCATCCGTTGGCGGGATCGAACCGAGGGTTCGGCCTAAGTGTCGGTGCGATTGCGAAAACGCGGACCTGACCGCGCCCGGCGCTCCCGGACTCGACCCTTGCTCGCCGGTGGGCACGCTTGTACCATCACATCCGTAGCCTCGACCGATCGGGTGGCGTTCGCCATTGCGGGTCTAGCCGGCCGGTTGATTTCAGCCAGCGCAAGCCCGGCCGGCTGTCTCGAACTCCATCATCGAGGGCAAGGTAAATCGTGAGCACGGCAGATTGGATGCGGCAGATTCCCGATACCAAGTGGCTGCGGCAGATTGTGATGCCCGGCAGTCATGACGCGGGCGTATATGGTACGGCCCAGACGATCACGCGTGGAGTCCCCGGCTTCCTCAAAAATCCCACGAACAACATCGTCTGTCAGCATTCGGATTTCGGCAGGCAGGCATTGGCCGGATCCAGGTTCTTCGATTGCAGGGTATTACTGAGAAAGACCACGGATGCAACCGGGGCGAAGGTGTACGAGCAGAAACTCGGACACTTCTTCAAGGAGAAGGTGCCTCTCAGCAAGCAACCCGCGATGGGCGGATACGGTGGCGCATTGACGGCCATCGTCGGCCAGGCGCTCGACTTCGTTATCGCGAATCCATCCGAGTTCATCATTCTGCGGTTTTCGCACACGTATCATCCGACCGAATGCGTCAATGCCATCCAGCACGTGATCGCGAGCAACCCGGCGTATCCGGGCGCCCTCTACACACAGACCGGCAACATCGCCACCAAGACCATTGGTTCGCTTCGAAAAAAGGTGATCATGGTCTTCGACGAGAAATTCAACCACCACATCACGCCGGGCCAGGGGATCCATCGCTTCAAGAAGTTTTCAGCCGATGCGGGGCACATCGATGGCCTGGCGACCTGTGGCGCCTTCGCTAGTTCATCGGAGATCAGCAAGGTTCACGCCGACACGCTGCGTGCGGTGGAGAAACATCGCACCGATCACCTCGGCACGCCTGGGCACCTGCACTTCATCTACTGGCAGCAGACCGGGGGAGACGTCTACAAGAACACCACTGCGCCGGCGAAGGAAGGGAAACAGTGGTCCGGTGGAGCCCACACCGTGCTGGGAGATTTCCTGTACGAACTCTGGCAGCGATCAACCGATGCCGTGAAGCCGGCGAATGTGATTTCACACGACTTCGTCACTGCGGACACCTGCTCCAAGATCATCCGTCTCAATCCGGAGTGCCATTAGGAGTCACGGGCGTGACTCGATTCCATTTAGTACCAAGGATCACGCAGGATCGCCGGAAACAGGGTTCAAGACAAATGCGAGCAGCCCCCCCAAGAGCCCAAATATGGCACCGGAGGCGCCGGCGCTCTGCACGTTGGGATGCCACCAAAGGCTTGCCATGCTCCCACACAGTCCAGCAAACACATAGAGCAGCGCGAAGTGGAGCGACCCGAACATCCGCTCGATCATCCGACCTATGCTCCAAAGCACCCACATATTGAACGCCAGATGCACAAGACCAAAATGCACGAACATGCTGCTGAATAAACGCCACCATTCACCGTTCAAGGTCAGGGGACCGAAATTTGAACCCCAATGGATGATGACGCCCGGTTGAGGGGCGAGCACTCCGCCGCCCTGGCTCGCGACGAACAGGAACCAGGCAATATTGGCCGCGACGAGCGCCCAGGTAACGAGAGGTTGCGTGCCCAGCTGCTCCATTGAGCGGTCGAAGGAAAGTTTCTCGTGGTGCGCGCGCTCGAACTCGGCGCTGCGCGTCGTCGGAAGTGCCAAAGCAATCTGTTGCGCAGTGTGCGCATCGCTGGTGCGCAGACGGACAATTTCTGTTCGCTCACCTTCCAGGCTTGCCAGTTTGACTTCAAACTTTACAAGGCGTCCCGCGGCCACGACGTTGCAAATCTGCTGAAGTTCTACTCGGATGACCTGCTTCGCAGAAAACCAGAAATATCGATGTCTCTGGCCGACGATCGTCAGGCAGTCTCGGTCGGCCGAGAGTTCGCCCTTGCCGATCCATTTCCATTGGCTCTTGGGCTCGCCCGAAGATCCGCCTTGACCAAACAGGAAATGGATCCGCCAAGTGGACGCCGAATGCGCCAGCAGTTCTGTGTCAGCGTTGGGTGCCACTGCGCCTTTCTCCATCTCGGAGTCAGGATATCGAGAAAGCGACGCATGGATCTGTGACAGTGTTGGGTTTGCCTGACAACGCACGCGACATGGAAGCCTCTGCGCATCATATGGTCGGCGGAGGCGCAATCTGCGGCGCGGGCCAGGGACGGTCGGACTTGCCGTTGAAAATTGCGTCTGCATACGCGCGCTTGAGGGTCCAATCGCCGCGGTCGATTTCCGCCTCGAGTTGGCCCGGCGCCCAGCCCGCGTGCCCGACGTAGATCCGCAGATCCCCCATGGGCTTGTCGCGGCCGAGGAGCTGCAGGAGCAAGTCCCGATCCCCGCTCAAGAAGACATCGTCAAACGCCCGGATCGCCCGGTGCGGCGGCTTCGCTGCGCGAAACAGGAACCAAATGGACATGGGCTCGACCGGGCCGCCAAAGTACACCTTGTCGTGCAGCCGTGCGATCGCCTTCAGATCTGGAAAGAGCTCCGCGACAGCGACCCGCGTGGGCCGGTTGAGGATGATACCGGTCGGTGCGATCCCTAGATGGTTCATCGCCAGCACCACCGAACCAGCGAAATCGGAATCGGGTAGTTCGGTTCGAGCGACGAGGAGGATCGCGGTAAGAGGCTTGTCCTCGGCAGATCTCGAGCACGGCGCCGCCAACAGAAGCACGCAGGCACAAAGTGCGGCAGCGTTGCGCAGAATGCTGAAACCGCTTCTCATCGGCAAGGGCTCCGCTAGCCGGGGTGTGGCCTCATCAGTTTAGCGGATCGTCAATGCGTGCAGCACGGCCTAGGCGTTGACGAGGCCCGTGACCGTGGATTCGAAATCGACTTCGAGCAGCTTGGTGCGCGAGTTATACCTGATGTAGAACTCGTGGAAGTGCGGGTTCTCGAGCGAGTCATCCACGAGCCGCGGCGGCGCGCCCGGGTTGCTCGGCACTATGGCCATACTCGTGAGCTCGGCACGCACGCAGGTTCTGACTTGCTGCAAGAAATGGGCGGAGACGTAGGCGAGGGCGTCGTCGTCATCGCGCGACTCGAACCAGGCTTCACCTTCGGGCCCGGGAATCTGAGTCAGGCGTTTGACGCCCATCCTTTGTTCCATGAATACGATGATGTATTTGCGCATTGCGTGCCTCCGAGGATTTTTGTTGTACTCGCAAGGGCGTCTGGGCGACCCCAACGAGGTCTCATCGACCCATGCAATCGAGTGAACTAGATCACAGAATTATGCGAGCGGCAGATTGTGCGGTCGCACCAATAGGTGCCAGTCCTGATGCTCCTCGAGAATCAGGGCAATCGCCGCCTCGATCGACGCTTTGACGGCAACCACATCGGTCGCGGCGTCACCGTCTCTGAGCACCTCGCGAATGCGCTCCATCGCACCTTGCAACTCGGCGACCAAGCGCTCGGATGTGGTACCCAAACGATAGGCTTCGGATTGAGCGAGTGCACCGTGCAAGGAGGCGCCGAGCGCGGGGAAAAGCGTCGTCACCATGGACAACCACATCGAGTGAATTGCGAGATGCAGCATCGCGCCGACGGCAGTCAATGCGAACAAGACGGTGTTCACCTGATGCACGCGATGTTGCAGGGCATTTTGTTTGCTGGCGGTGCGAAAGTGATAGCGGCGCTGCTGGTCCAATATGTCCACGGTCCAGCGCGCGTAGCGCGCGACGAAATCCCGGTCGGCCCAGGCGCCGGCCAGTTGCCGGCGCGCGAGCGATTCATTCGCCGCGCACAGCGTGGCGACGTCGTCGGCGCCGCGCAGATGCTGTCCGGGATCGAATACGCGCAGGTACCAATTGGGATCCGCATCCGCCGCGCCGAAATCGAGTAACGGCGCGAGTATCGGTAGATACCAACTGAGTTCGGCCGTGGTGCGCGCCCGCAACCACTGGCCCTGCCAGTCGCGCCGATGACCCAACGCATAAATGGTGCTCACCGTGCAGATGACCAGCACCTCTCCGAACGCCCACACGCCCGCGTAAGGATGTAACGCATGTCTTGCGCTGTCCCAGCCAAGCGCGAGCGGCATCATCGCAAACAGCACGGCGAGGGCACTCAACATATAAATGGCCCAGAAGCCGCTCCGATAGCGGTGGCCATAATGGATGGCGCGCTCGTCGAATCGTTTGTGCGGACCCGCGACCGCCTCGATCAGCGGCAGGAGTGCGTCCGGCGGCTGCGGTTGCGGTTGCGAGGGCGGCGGCAACGAGTGCACGTGCGCGCCAATCAGCAACACCCGTTGAATAACCTGGTGCAGCGCCATTACATCAAGTGATGATCTGGTAGGTGGAAGCGAAGATCGATTGCGAAACGATCCCGAGGCTACCGTCGCCGTAGTCGACCAGCCACTCACCGGCAACGCCGCTCAAGCGGGACACGCCATCGGCCAGCAGGACGTCGAACGCCTCTGTCATCGGTATCGCGACAATTCGATTCGGTAGGCTGGCATAGCGTCCCGCTTGGCCGGCGATGGTCGGCGGCACGGGGCGGTACTTGTCGGCGAATCGCGCATGCGATACACGCCAATGTTCCCCCGCCGTGCCCGTGATGATGGCATCGCCCGGCGCGGCATGCACCAAACCCTCGGAGGTTTGCACCATGCACGCCACCGGCGTGAACCGCACGTCGATTTCGCGCTCGAGCTTGCAAGCAACCACGCGGCGCGGATCGCCTGCGATCAGGCTCGAGTAGCCACGTTTCCCACTGGAGCGAAACAACGGTACC
>CAYRAC010000143.1:0-1245 GCA_964422045.1 uncultured Steroidobacteraceae bacterium | reverse complement strand
TTACCGGAGCAATCACTGCGGGTGCCCTGGGTGTCTTAGTGTGTTTTCAGTGTGACGCAGCGCAATGAACACTGCAAGGAGCAGCGCGAATGCCGTAAACTGACCCGCCAATGATAAATTTCTTCTCGCGCTTTCCGCTGCGCGCCCTATATGTATTTTCCAGCTTCTTGTACCTCCTGGGGTTCTACGTGGTGCGCCATCGGCACGGCGTCATTCGCGAGCAGCTCGAAAAAGTCTTTCCCGCGTTGAGTGCGGCAGAGCGCGAACGCATCCACAAGCAATTTCTCAAGAATTTCTGCGATGTGATGGTGGAGGTGCTGAAATCGGTATCGATGTCGGAAAACGACATGTGCAATCACGTCCAAATCTTGAATTTGGCCGTGGCGCGGCGCTACTTGGATGCCGGCCAATCGGTCATGTTCGTCACCTCGCACCTCGGTAACTGGGAGTGGCTGCTGCAAGGGGTGGCGCTGCAGCTGGGGTATCCCGTCGACGCCGCGTACAAGCCCCTGCACGATCAATGGGCGGAGCGGCTGATGCTCAAAGTGCGCTCCCGATTTGGCGCGCGGCTGGTACCCGCCAAGGAGCTGCTCGCGGACTTTCTGCGACGGCGCGGGATAGTCCGGGCGCTGGCCATGAATGCCGATCAGGCGCCGGTGTCCACCGATAAGCGCTACTGGACGGATTTCTTGGGACAGGAGACCGCCTTTTACATCGGCGCCGAGCAGATTGCGCGCGCAACCCGGCTGCCCGTCATCTATGTGCGCGCGCGCCGGACACGGCGCGGCTATTATCAAGTGGAATTGGAGCCATTGTGGGACGGACGCGAGGCGACCGAGCCGAATACGGTGACCGAGCGCTACGCCCGCATCTGCGAAGTCGATGTGCTCAAGAGTCCGGCCGACTGGCTGTGGTCGTACCGCCGCTGGCGGCTGAAGAAGCCGTTGTACGGCGCCGATTGAGTTAGGATACGGACCGAGGGTCGGGCTTTTCCCTCACCAACAATTATTCGAGGTGCGCATCCAAGCTCAGGCAGACGGGCGCATCATTTCCTCAGCCCGGGTCAAAGCAGCCGGGAAGAACGTTACGGCCAAATGTTACGGCGGGGACATCAGCCGTAAGCGCAAGCTATTGGAAAAGCAAAAGGAAGGTAAAAAGAAGTTAAAGCAAATTGGACGTGTGGAAGTCCCTCAAGAAGCTTTTATGGCCGCATTGAAGATATAAGAAAGGAAAGTCATGCCCAAA
>CAYRAC010000142.1:0-8452 GCA_964422045.1 uncultured Steroidobacteraceae bacterium | reverse complement strand
TCGCCTACCCACAGACCTCGCCGGAGATCTACGCCTGGCTGCCCTACCATAAAGACGCTGCGCACACGGCGCCGCCGATCACCGCCGACGCTGCGCCGGATGCGGCAAAACCGCCGTGACCGACAACTCAACCAGGTGCCCCATGAAAACGCCGGTTCTTGTGCTGCTCGCAATCGCCGGATGGGCGGCAGTGCCCGTACGGGCGGCCGCAGGCTACACGCCGATCACCCCGAGCATGAGCGACCGCACAGTGACGCTCGATGGCCACAATCTCAGCATCGATGAGATCGTGATGGTGGCGCGCTATGGAGCGAAGGTGCAGCTCAAACCCGAGGCGCGCCAGCGCGAAGCGGATAATTACGGATTGCTGTTGGAAGCCGCCGCCGAGGGCATACCGGTCTATTGGTTCAATCGCGGCGCCGGCGATCAACGGGAAACCGTCATGTTCGATGGCGACCCGATGTCGCCGAAGAACCATGCGCTGATTGCCAAGACGCAAGCCGATCGATTTCGCATGGGTGCGCTGTGGGGTACGGGACCTGAAATTGCCGACGAGGAAATCGTGCGCGCGATGATGGTGGTTCGCGCCAATGCGATGACCTACAACGCGCCCAGTCCGCAGTTGTCGCAAATGCTGCTCGATTTGCTCAACAAGCGAATCACCCCAGTGGCGCAATCTCGCGGCACATTGGGCGAAGGCGATCTGGCGCAGCTTGGAAATGTCGGCGCCGCCATGGTCGGCGCCGGCGAGGTGTACTTTCAAGGGTCGCGGATGACGGCCGAACAGGCGCTGCGCAGCGCCGGTCTCGCCCCGATTCAACCGTTTGCCGCCGATGACAATGCATTGACCAGCAGCAATGCGTACGCCACCGGCCAGGCGGCGCTCCTGGTGCACGATGCCCGAGCGGCGCTCGAGTGGTCGGACTTGATTTATGCCATGGACCTCGACGGCATGAACAGCAGCATCACGCCGCTAAGCCGCGTCGTGCAGCGCGATCGGCCCGAGAAATGGTTGAATTGGCACGCCGCCCGCATACTCGACATGATCAAGGGCAGCTATCTGTTCGACAAGGACCCGAAGCGCATCATTCAAGATCCGGAAAGTCTGCGGGCCTCGTCCATTCGCCAAGGTTCCACCTGGG
The DNA here is from genome assembly GCA_964422045.1 of uncultured Steroidobacteraceae bacterium. Classification (GTDB taxonomy): domain Bacteria; phylum Pseudomonadota; class Gammaproteobacteria; order Steroidobacterales; family Steroidobacteraceae; genus Bog-1198. Next base: position 7,310 of record CAYRAC010000142.1, on the reverse strand, counting down.
AGGCGTGGGGCGCGCTGCGCGACGCGGTGATTTTTCAAGCAAATTCCTCCGACCACAACCCGGCCGTCAATGTGGGTCTGTCGCCGGAGGATTCTTGGGAACTGGCGACGCCGCAGTTGCTGCGCTTCTTCGTCAAGGGTGGCCCGCACAGCCACGGCCAACACGGCTACATCGTGTCGAACGCCAATTGGGATCCTTACCCGATGGCCAATCAAGTCGAGAATTTCGTGATCGCGCTCGCCAATATGGACATCGCCGTGATGCTGCGCATAGAGCGCTTGCGCAATCCCTTCTTCACGGGCGTCGCGCTGCGAGAGATACTACCCGGCGTGAACGGCGGGTTCTTCGACTACGCGCCCGTGGATTTGCAGCAGGAAGTCCAGAGCCTAACCACTCCAATTGCGCCTTTCGGCAGCGCCATCGTAGGGACGGTCGAAGACCTGCAGGCGCAGACGCGCCTCAAGATGCAACGCGCGCGGCAAGCGGTCGAGACGACGTTCGATCTGCTGGGGTTCGACCTGATCGAGGCCAGCTTATGGATGGACGCGCGCAAGACCCAGGATCCCGCGCGCGCCTTCGGTGCGGCGCCGACCGCGGCGTGGAACGCGTTTCGCCAGCGTGTGCCGCTGCGCCAAGATGCGGCTCCGGCGCAATCGATTTCGCTGGTGGCGTCGCAATTCTTGAAGACTACGCCGGCGTCGACTTATTACCGCAGCTCGGGTGCGGCGGCCGAACCGGCCGGCGCTCGCGAGTCGCTGGCTCCGTAGAAAATGCCGGGGCGCGGAAAGCCAAGTTCCTCGGCCTGCGCCGCGTCGGCGGGTGCGATGCCGATTACTTCGGCCGCATTGCCGGTTCCCCAGGGTTTGAGCGGCACCACGCGATAGCCCATGCGTTTCAATGCCTTGACCGTATCGGCGGAGAGGGCGAAGGGTTCGCCGGCCAGGGTGTCCGGCAACCATTGATGATGGATGCGCGGCGCATCGACCGCTTCCTGCAGCGTCATGCCGTGGTCGATTACATTGACGATGACCTCCAATACCGTGGTAATGATGCGCGAGCCACCGGGCGAACCCACCACCAGCACCGGCTTGCCGTCCTTCAACACGATCGTGGGGGTCATGGAGCTCAAGGGGCGCTTGCCCGGCGCAATCGCGTTTGCCTTGCCTTGCACCAGTCCGAAGAGGTTCGCCGCGCCGGGCTTTGCCGTGAAGTCGTCCATTTCGTCGTTCAAGAAAAATCCACTCTCGCCTGCGATAACTTTGGCGCCAAAGTCGTCATTGATCGTGTAGGTGACCGCGACCGCGTTGCCGGCCGAGTCGACGACCGAGTAGTGCGTGGTGGTGGCGTGCTCGCGGTCGGCCGCCGCACTGCCGAGCGCCGACGAGGGTGTTGCGCGTTGCGGCCTAATGCGTGCGCGGATCTCGTCGGTATGTCGCGCCGACAGCAGGCGCTCCACCGGATTGTCGACGAACGCGGGATCGCCGAGCAGCGTGTTGCGATCGCGATAGGCGGAGCGCATGGCCTCGGTCATGAGATGCACCGACTCGCTGGAGTGAAACCCGAGAGCGTGCAGGGGATAACGTTCGAGGACTTGCAGCATTTCGCAGAGCGCGACTCCGCCGGAACTCGGCGGCGGCGCCGACAGAATCGTGTAGCCGCGGTAGCGGCAGGAGAGGGGTGCAGATTCGGTGACGCCGTATGCGGCAAAGTCCTGTTCGGTGAGAAGGCCGCCGTTGGCGCGCGAGGCCGCGACAACGGCGCCGGCAATCGGTCCATGATAAAACGCTGCGGCGCCGCCATCGCTGATGGCGCGCAAGGTCGCAGCCAGATTCCGTTGCACCAGGCGCTCGCCGGGTTTGTAGGCCGCCCCGTCGTGCAGAAACACCGCTGCGACGTTGGGCTGTGCATGAAAGTCGGGGCTGCCGACCTCGAGTTCATCGACGTCGCCGCGCGTAACGACGAACCCGTCGTCTGCCAAGCGAATCGCAGCGGCCATCAGCACCGGCCGTGCCAAGGTGCCGTATTCTTGCCGAGCCGTTTCGAGTCCCAACACCGTGCCGGGCACGCCGACAGCGAGATAACCGTTGACGCTCTTATCGCTCATGGGATCGCCGTGCGGGTCGAGAAACATGTCCGCGCGCGCAGCGAGCGGCGCCTTCTCGCGAAAATTGATGAAGGTATTTCTGCCGCCCGCCAAATGAATCATCATGAAGCCGCCGCCGCCGAGATTGCCGCAGCATGGATGCGTCACCGCAAGTGCGTAACCCACGGCAACCGCGGCATCGACGGCGTTTCCGCCTTGGCGCAGAACCGCTGCGCCGGCCTCGGAGGCGAAATGCTGTGCCGTGACCACCATGCCGGTGCTCGCTTCCAATGCCGGGGGAGAGGCAGCGCGCGCACCAGCGGCTACGGTCAAAGTGGTCAAAGTGGTCAAAGCGAGCGATGCTATTTCGAGGCGAACATGCATTCCGAGGAGCCTTCCTGGGGTAAACTAACCGACGGGAGGTGGCGAGCACGGGCTAGAGTAGCGCAGCGCGGCTCGAGGAACCATCAATGACGGCAACAGGTACGGCACTTACGTTGGCGCGCGCGCAGTTCGCGTTTACGATTTCTTTTCATTTCATCTTCCCCGCGTTCTCGATCGGACTGGCAAGCTATCTGGCCGTGCTCGAGGCTCTGTGGCTCAAGACCGGCAAACCGGTCTACGACAACTTGTATCGATACTGGGTCAAGATATTTGCGATCGTCTTCGGTATGGGCGTCGTCTCGGGCATCGTCATGTCCTATCAGTTCGGAACGAACTGGGCCGTGTTCTCGGACAAGGCCGGCCCCATCCTCGGTCCGCTCATGGCCTACGAAGTACTGTCGGCGTTTTTTCTCGAAGCCGGATTTCTCGGCGTGATGCTCTTCGGAATCAACAAAGTTGGCACGCGGCTGCATTTTCTCGCGACTTGCATGGTGGCGGCCGGGACTTTGTTGTCGGCAACATGGATACTGGCTGCCAACAGTTGGATGCAGACGCCGGCCGGCTGGATGCTGAATGAGGCGGGCCAATTCGTGCCGCAGGGTTCTTGGCTCACCATCATTTGGAATCCGAGTTTTCCGTATCGCTTCGTCCACACCGTGATAGCCGCGTTCCTCACCACCTCGTTGGCCGTGGGTGCGGTCGGCGCATGGCATCTGCTGCGCGACCGAAACAACGCCGGTGCGCGCACCATGTTCTCGATGGCCATGTGGATGGCCGCCTTGGTCGCTCCGCTGCAAATTCTCGCCGGCGATACCCAAGGTTTGAATACGCAGGAATATCAACCGGCCAAAGTCATGGCAATGGAGGGACACTTCGAGTCTTACGCCGCGGGGGCTCCTCTGGTGCTCCTCGGAATTCCGGACGAGGCGAATCGCCGCATGACCTATAGCGTCGAGATCCCCAAGCTTTCCTCATTGATACTCGCGCACGATTGGAATGCACCGCTCGCCGGACTCGATACCATCCCGCGGCGCGACTGGCCGCCGGTCGCCATCATTTTCTGGTCGTTTCGCGTAATGGTCGGTTTGGGGCTTGCGATTCTAGGTCTCGGTCTTTTCAGTTTGCTGGCGCGGGCGCGCGGCAAATTGTACGAGTGGAGTTTGCTGCATCGTCTTGCCGTGACTATGGGTCCGGCAGGATTCATTGCCGTGATCGCCGGGTGGGTGACCACAGAGGTCGGGCGCCAGCCGTTCACGGTTTACCACGCACTGCGAACCGCCGACTCGGTGTCACCAATTGCGACTCCGGCCGTCACCGGCTCCTTGCTGGCCTTCGTCGTGGTGTACTTTGCGACTTTTGTATCGGGCGCGATCTACATTCTCAAGCTGATGGCAAAACCGCCAAGCACCCACGAGTCGCCGCCCGAGGCGGCGCCAATTCACGCGGCCGGAATCACACCGGCCGCCGGGTTGAAGTGATGCACGCAGATCTTACGGTGGTTTGGGCGGGCATCATCATCTTCGCGGTCGCGATGTACGTCGTCATGGATGGCTTCGATTTAGGCATTGGCATCCTGTTCACACGATTCGATGTCGGAGTGGAGCGCGATACGTCGATGAACGCCATCGCGCCCGTCTGGGACGGCAATGAAACCTGGCTGATTTTGGGAGGAGGGGGCCTGATGGCGGCCTTTCCGCTGGCCTACGCCGTCATCTTGCCGGCGCTGTACGCGCCGATGACCGCCATGCTGCTCGGACTCGTGTTTCGCGGGGTTGCGTTCGAGTTCCGTTGGCGCGAGCCGAACCACCGCGCGCGGTGGGACGCGGGATTTTGCGTGGGCTCCATCGTTGCAACGTTCGCGCAAGGCGTGACGCTCGGCGCGCTATTGCAGGGAATCAAAATGAGCGGGCGGGCCTACGCCGGCGGATATTGGGACTGGCTTACGCCGTTCAGTGTGTTGACCGGGGCGAGCCTCGTGGTGGGCTATGCCTTGTTGGGGGCGTGCTGGTTGATTTGGAAAACGTCCGGCATGGTGCAGGCCGAGGCTCGCCGCTTCGCCGCTGTCTTGACTCCGGGGCTATTGGCGGCAATCGCGGCTGTCAGCATCTATACCCCCTTTCTCAGCTCCAAGTACTACGATACCTGGTTCACGTGGCCGGGAGTCTCGGCGCTCGCAGCCATGCCCATCGGCGTCGTTGCGATCGGCCTCGCGCTATATCGGCATATCGGCAAGGGCCGCGACTTTGTTCCGTTCGTCTTGACCTTGTCGCTATTCGGCCTGTCGCTGCTCGGCCTCGCGATTTCGATGTGGCCGGATCTCATTCCAGGCCGCTTATCGATCTGGGATGCCGCGGCGCCGCACAGCAGCCAGGTATTCATGCTGGTCGGGGCGAGCATTCTCATGCCGCTGATTCTCGCGTATACAGCCTGGGCTTACTGGGTGTTTCGCGGCAAAGTGGCTCACGAGGGATACCATTGAGCGCGAGGCCGGGTCCTCTCTACAAACGCCTGCTCTGGATGCTCGCGATCTGGTCGCTCAGCGTCCTCGGCCTCGGATTCGTCTCGTTGTTGATTCGACTGGTGCTCGAGCACTAACGCAGGTTGGCCCTTGAACGACGATCAGCCCCGCCATGAATAATCCGCTGCTGCGCAAGCTTGCCAATTTCACTCCGTTGTCCGCCGAAGAATCCAAGGCGGTCGACGAGTGTTGCAAGGATGTGCGCGAAGTCGGGGCGCGCGAGGATGTGATTTCGCAAGGCGATCGCACCGGCGGCGTGAAACTGTTGCTGGAGGGCTTCGCCTGCCGCTACAAGACGCTCGAGGACGGCCGGCGGCAGATCGTCGCCTATTTCGTGCCTGGCGATCTTTGCGATCTGCGGGTTTTTATCTTAAAGCGCATGGATCATTCGATCGGCGCCATCGCGCCGTCCAAAGTCGCGACGATTTCGCCGCACAACGTCCTGAAGTTGATGCACAACTTTCCCACGCTGACCCGCGCCTTGTGGTGGTCAACGTTGGTGGAGGAGGCGATAACCCGCGAGTGGATCGTGAATGTCGGTCAGCGCAACGCGCTCGAGCGCATGGCGCATTTGTTCTGCGAACTCCTGTATCGCTTCCGTGCGGTCGGGCTCAATGAAGGTATGTCGTGCACGCTGCCGCTGACTCAGGTTGAACTCGCCGAAACGCTGGGGTTGTCTTCGGTGCACGTCAATCGAACGCTGCGGGAGCTGCGTAAACAAAAGCTGATCACGCTCGACAACGGCACCCTGACGATACAAGACCTGGAAGCGCTGGAGGATCTGTCGTTCTTCAACGCTGAATATCTGCACTGGATTATCGCGCGGACAACACACGCGATGTGGAGCGTGAAGGCGCGTAATTGCTGGCGCGCCGGCCGATCAGGGCGAGCTAGGCCGGGCGCGGCGCGGGCAACCTTTCGAATTCGCGCTCGACGCCCAGACCGAGCGCAAGCAGCGCACGGTCGGCGCCGCTCGGCGCGTCGAATTCGATCGACACGGGAAGGCCGGCCCGAGTGAGCCCGACCGGCAGCACCAGTCCGGGCAGGCCAGCGGTGCTCCCGGGCGCGATATTGCGCGCAACGGCGGTTTCGAACGGCAGTGAGCGGCTGCCGACTTGCAGCGTGGTTTCCTCACCGATTCGCGGGGCGGCGACCAGTGTCGTCGGGAATACCAGCGCCGCCACCTGGGTGCGAGCGAAGTAATCCCGGTAGAGGCGTCGCAATGCCGGCAAGTATTTTTCCCGCGCAGCCGCGTACTTGGGCTCGTCGACGAAATTTGCGCCGCCCGGCAATACGTCGCTGCGAAATAGTCGTTGAATGTCCGGACTGGCCTGCGCCACCAGCGCCTCAAATTCGACGCCGGCGCCATATTCCTTGAGATAGCGAGGCAGCGCCACGCGCACATCGTGGTTCTGAATGTCGTTGGTCGTGTGATCGATCAAGGCAGCGAGCCCCGGCAACTCGGAGTCGATGATCTGTGCTCCGGCGTCCTTAAGCCGCGCGAGCGCGAGATCCGTCAAGTGTGCGACTTGCGGATCGAGATCGGTGAACCAATAGTCGCGCACCACGCCGAGTTTGACGCCCTTGAGTGAAATGCCTTCGAGCGGTCGCCGGTCGTTGGCGATCACCGAATCGAACAGGGCGATATCTGCGACGTGCCGCGCGTGCGGTCCGACCTGGTCGAACAGCGGCGAGATCGGCACGCAGCCTTGAGTCGGATAGCGGCCGGTGCTTGGCCGGAAGCCGGCCAATCCGCAAAACGCAGCCGGTACCCGGATGGATCCTTCCGTGTCCTCGGCAATGCCGAGCGGCGCCATGCGGGCAGCGACTGCCGCGGCGGTTCCACCACTGCTGCCGCCGGGGATGCGGGTCGTGTCGTAGGGGTTTCGCACCGCGCCGAAAGCCAAGTTATTGCTGGTCCACCCGTAAGACAGTTCGTGCAGATTGGTCTTGCCGAGCACGACGCATCCGGCCGATCGCAAAGCCGCGACCACGGGCGCGTCAGCCGCCGGACGAAAATGCCGCAGCGCCGGCGTGCCGCCGGTGGTCGGGTAGCTGCTGGTATTGACGCTGTCCTTCACGGGTATCGGCAGTCCAAATAGCGGACCCGGCTTCGCGCCCGCGCTTCGTTCGCGGTCGCGAGTTCGCGCCTCCTCGAGCACTCGGGCCGGTTCCAGGGTTATGAACGCGTTGAGGGCCCGCGCCGATTGACAGCGCGCGAGCAGAGCCTGAGCGTATCGCTCTGCGGTCAGCGCGCCTTGCACCATGTGGGCGATCGCCTCCGTCGCACTGAGACTACACAGAGCGTCGCCGTCGTCGGTGCGG
>CAYRAC010000141.1:0-8462 GCA_964422045.1 uncultured Steroidobacteraceae bacterium | reverse complement strand
CCCCGAATAAGAGGGCACGATGCGACTGGTGAGCAAGTTGGCCGCGGACAGGGCGCGCAGCACCGGGTAGATGGTTCCCTCCTTGAAGATGGAGACCCCTTCGTTGGCACTGGCCAGGCGCTTGGCGATCTCGTAGCCGTAAAGGTCTTCCGTCGACCGGTCGAGGATTGCCAACAGCACCAAGCCAACCAGGCCCCCGTTCAGGTCCTTTTGGAACTTCTTGCCGCTGCTATCGTCCATAAGCTAGTACTGTATATATAATAGTAGTAGATAGCAACCAATATTGATGAGCTTACCTTAGCGACCGCGACCTTACCGGGCTAGTGGCTTTCCGTGCCCGCTCGGGCACACTAGGCAGCCTTTTTTTGTTAAGTCCGGCAACGGAGCGCGCTATGTGTGGAATTGTGGGTGTGGTCGCGGAGCGCAACTCGGTTCCCATTCTCATGGAGGGCCTGCGGCGGCTCGAGTACCGCGGCTACGATTCCGCGGGTATCGCCGTGCTCGAGGCGGGGCGCGTCGCGCGACTGCGAACCGTCGGCAAGGTGAACGTCCTGCAGGATGCCCTGGCCGCGACCCCGATCTTGGGCTGCGTCGGGATCGCGCATACCCGCTGGGCGACTCATGGGGTTCCCACCACCAGCAATGCCCATCCGCACCTATCGCGCGACGGTGTCGCGATCGTGCATAACGGCATCATCGAGAATCACGAGACGCTGCGCAGCGACCTGAAGGAACTGGGCTACGTCTTCACCTCGGAGACCGATACGGAGGTCATTGCACACCGCATCCATCACCATTTGGCTGCCTGCAGCGGCCCATTCGAGGCGGTCCGCAGGACGGTCGCCGAACTGCAGGGGGCCTACGCGCTCGCCGTGATCTGCGAAGCGGATCCGGAGTGTATCGTCGTGGCCCGCGAGGGCTGTCCGGTCGTGCTTGGACTCGGCATCGACGAAAACTTCGTTGCCTCAGATGTGGCGGCGCTGTTGCCGGTCACCCGCCGCTTCATGTTCTTGGAAGAGGGCGATGTCGCGGAGATTCGCCGCAAGTCGATCACGGTCATCGACGCCAACGGTGCGCTCGCGGTGCGGCCGATTCGCGCCAGCGAACTGCCTGCGGACGCCGTCGAACGCGGCCAGTACCGTCACTTCATGCTCAAAGAAATACATGAACAGCCGCGTGCGATTGCGCAAACGTTGGAGGAGCGGATCGCCCGCGGCAAATTATTGGAGGCGGCATTCGGACCGGCCGCGCACCAAGCATTTCAGAAGGTCAAAGCGGTGCATATTGCGGCCTGCGGCACCAGCTTCCATGCGGGAATGGTGGCGAGCTACATCATCGAGCAGATCTGCCGCATCCCGGCGCGCGTCGAGATTGCGAGCGAATACCGCTATCGAGATCCGGTGATTACAGCGGATACCCTGTTCGTCACCATATCGCAGTCCGGAGAAACCGCCGACACGCTGGCGGCGCTGCGCAACGCCAGGCGGGCGCAGTACCTGTCGACGCTCACCATTTGCAATGTCGCCGAGAGCTCGATGGTGCGCGAGTCGCAACTGGTGCTGCTGACTCGCGCCGGGCCCGAAATCGGCGTGGCCTCGACCAAGGCCTTTACCACCCAGCTGACCGCGCTCGCCATGCTGACCATTGCGCTCGCGAAGAATCGGCACGGCGCGGCGTTGGAGCGCGAGCTCACCTCGCAACTGATGCAATTGCCCGGCCTGGTCGAGAAGACTTTGAAACTGGACGCCGCCATCGCCGCGCTCGCCGAAGTCTTTGCGGACAAGCACCACGCACTGTTCCTGGGCCGCGGGCCGCTGCATGCCATTGCCATGGAAGGCGCGTTGAAACTCAAGGAAATCTCCTATATCCACGCGGAAGGCTACGCTGCCGCGGAACTCAAGCATGGCCCGTTGGCACTCATCGACGAAGACATGCCGGTCGTGGCGGTGGCACCCAACAATGAGTTGCTGGAGAAGCTCAAATCCAATCTTCAGGAGGTGCGCGCGCGCGGCGGAAAATTGTTCGTGTTCGCGGATCCGCAGGCGCGCATGCAGAGCGCTGAGGGCGTCACGGTGATCGAAATGCCGGCGGCCGCCTCGGCGCTGCAAGCGCCCGTCGTATTCGCTGTTCCGCTACAACTCCTCGCATACCACGTCGCGGTCCTGAAAGGCACGGACGTCGATCAGCCGCGAAACCTGGCGAAGAGCTTGACGGTTGAATAAGCGCGTACTTCGAGGCGCAGCCGACACGGCGTTCGATCGCGCCTATTTTCGCAAGTATTATTTTGCCGCGGCGACCCGCGTCACGACCGCGGCCGAAATGCGCGGCCGCGCCCAATTGATCGCCGCGATCCTGCGCCATGCCGCGATACCGGTCCGCAGCATCCTCGATGCGGGTTGCGGCACCGGATTGCTGCGCGGCGCCTTCGCCAAGGCGCTGCCGCGTGCGCGCTACGTCGGACTCGAATTGAGCCCGTATCTATGCGCCCGCTATCGCTGGACCCGAGGGTCCGTGACCGACTTTGCGCCGCGCACGCCGAGTGACCTCGTGATCTGTTACGACGTTTTGCAGTATCTCAACGACCATGACGCCGTGCGCGCGCTCGCCAACCTGGTCAAGCTCACCCGGGCCGCGCTGTACATTTCCGCGCTGACGCTCGAGGACTGGCGGACGAACTGCGATCAATCGCGCACCGACGGCGCCGTGCAGCTGCGCCCCGGCAACTGGTATCGGCGGCGCTTACGCCGGCATTTCAACTATCTGGGTTGCGGCGTGTGGCTGCGCAAGGAGGTCACCGCGATTCTCTGGGACATGGAGCGGGCGTAGCACTAAAGATTCTCCAGCAGCCAATTCACGAGGGCGGCATGGACCGGATCGCCGGCGCCGTAGTCCGCGCGTGCGTCATTGATCAACGACACCAACACGTAGGTCTTGCCGCTGTTCGCGGTGACATAGCCCGCGACCGCGCTGACCCCGTCGAGGTGCCCGGTTTTCAAACGCACCGCGCCGGCCGGGCTTAGCTTCATGCGCGATCGCAACGTGCCATCCATGCCGGCGAGCGGCAGCGACGCGATGAATTCCGGCGCGTAACGGCTGCGATAAGCCGCACTCAGGGTGTGCGCCATTTGCAGCGCGGAAATGTGCGTGCTGCGCGACAGTCCCGAACCGTTGTCGATGTCCATCCCTTGCAGATCGAGTCCGCGATCGCGGCTCCACGCGGCGATGGCCGCGGCGCCCTTCTCGAGCGTCGCGGGGCCGCCCAAACGTTCCTCGCCCATGGTGAGCAGAAGATGGCGCGCCATCAAATTGCTGCTGAATTTATTGGTGAGGCGCACGATCTCGGCCAAGCTCAATGAATCGAAGGTGAGCAACGCTTGGGCATCAGCGGGCGCCGCCTCGACGCGCATCTTGCCGGCGAACTCCCCGCCGAGTTCATGCCACAGCTCGACGAAGGTGCCGAAGGCATAGCTGGCCGGCTGCAGCAGCACACGGGTAAAGCTGCGTTCGGCGCAATGCGCCGACAAGGCGCCGCTGAATACCACGCGATCCCAGCTCGCCGAAGCGACCTTGAAATCGACGCGGCCGGATGCTCCGCCGCAGCGGCCGGCGGCAAAGCGCACCTTGTTGTCGATCTCGAGATTCGCAGGCGTGGGGCTCGCGATGACGTCGACGCGCCGGGCATCGGCATCCGGCAGCACCCGGAACTCGATCGATTGGAAATTCACCATCAGCGCATCGGGCAGGACGTTGTAGGAGCGATTCGGCCGGCCGTCGAATTCTGCGGGATCCTCCGCGGGCAAGGAGAACGCCGTGTTGTCGATGACGATATCGCCGTGGATCGCTTTGAGGCCCTTGGCTTGCAGATCGCGGGCGAAGCTCCACCAGCGCTCCAATGTCATGTACGGATCGCCGCCGCCCTGCAAAATCAAATCGCCGTCGAGCACTCCCGCACGCAGCGTGCCGTGAACCGACGCGCGGGTATGCCAGGTGTAAGTCGGTCCAAGCAGGTCGAGGGCGGCGAATGTCGTGACCACTTTAATCGTCGAGGCCGGGCTGCGCGGCGTGTCGGGATTGTGACTGAGTATCGGGTGTCCGGAATCCGTGTCGACGATGACGAAGCTGAGCGCATTCGCCGGCAGCCGCTGCGCCGCCATGACCTGCGCGACCGCCGGCGGCGGCCCCGCGGCCGGATTTGCCGCTGCGCCGCCCGCAGTGAAGCAAAGCAACGCGCACGCACCTTGTCGCAATACACTCAACCGACTGCTCTCCAATTCAGCACGCCTCATCCGAGCGGCAATGCGATGCGCTGCCATGCGCAGGACCGCCATCGAAGCAACAGCGCCACTCCCAGGCAGCAGACGTAGCTCAAGGCAGCGAACCAGCCGCCGATGGCGCCGTACCCAAATTGCGGCAACCAAGTCACCCAACCCGTGCCGGGCGCAAACGACAAGCTATGCGCGAGCGGCACGAACAACAGCCACGATAGCGCAAGAACCATGACGGCCGGAAGGCGCACGTCGCCGGCGCCGCGTAAACAGGCGCTGCAGCCGATGTTCAAGCCATCGAATAGTTGATACCCGGCGGCGATCCACAGCAGCGTGCACGCGCGTGCCACCACGTCCGCCGCTAGGGGGTCCGCGCGATTGGTAAACCATGGCAGCACCCACGGCCCGGCGGCGGCGAGCAACACCCCGATCGCACCCATGTAAATCACGGTCAGCAAGATGATGCCGTTGCCGACCTGCAAACCCCAATCGCGCCGATGTGCTCCGATCGCCTGCCCGACGAGCGTGGTGCCCGCCATGGCGATGCCGACACCCGGCATGTAGCAAAAGGACGTGAGCATCATGACGATCTGTGTCGACGCACCATCAACCGTTCCGAGCCGCACCTGCATCAGCTGAAACAAGGCAAACCCGAGGATGTCCGCGGCGATCAGCAGTCCCATGGGAAAGCCCAATTTCAGCTGACGCAGCAGCGCCCCGGCGTGCAGGCCGACCGTGAGGTGAGAGCGGTAGCGCTCGCGGGTGGCGCGGCCCAAGAACAAGGCCGCCGCGGCGATCACGCCGCGCGATTGTGCCGCGTTGGTTGCCCAACCGGAGCCGGCAACGCCCATCCGAAAATCGAACATGAACAGTTGGTTCAGCAGTGCGTTCGCCACCGCGACACCGATGCTAATCCACAGCGTGATGGCCGGACGGCCAATGCCATTGAAAAAGCCGAGCACCGACCACAAGGCGATGCCGAGGGGTGCACCCAGCATTCGCGGAAACCAATATTCCAGAGCAAGCTGCAGGGTTTCTCGAGGGATGCCGAACGGCCCAAATATCCACGCGCCCGTCAGGGCGAGCAGCGCAAACGCGGGGACCGTGAACAGCGACGCCCACAGGGCGGTCCACGTCGCCTGCGATGCGCGTGCGTAGCGGCGGCCGCCAAAGGCCTGCGCCACCAAGGTTTGCACCGATAATGCGAAACCGCCGAACAACAGGACGCACACCAGAATCGGCCAGTACACCGCGCCGATGGCGGACGTCGCCGCCGGCGACAGACGTCCGATAAACCAGGTGTCGGTTGCATTCAGCACGGCTTGCACTGCGCTGTTCAGCATGAAAGGCAATGCCAGCGAGGTCACCGTGGCATAGTCGAGCCGCGGCCGCCCGCCCGAGTCCAACGTCTGGCCGGGAAGCAGTTTTATGGAGGTGTCCATCCCGCGTAGGATGCGGGAATGGGCCCAAAGATGCGCAGCGATTTACCCGGCACATTTGTGGTCCTCGACCAGGGGCGGGGGGCGTGGCGGCTCAAGAGCGAGGCCGCGCAGATCGAGGTGATCGTGCGCGGCGCGCAGGCGCCGAGCGCCGCGTTGCCCGCCATCGTCCGCGATCTCGACATCGAGTGGCGCAGGGACGACGTGCTGCTCGGGTTGACGTCGGGCGAGCAGCACAGGTTCATCAGGGCGCAAACCGTGATCGTGCATGAACCGCTCGCAAACCTGTACGCAACCCTGCCGCTGGCCACTCTGGACGCGAACGCCCGGCGCTTCTGGAGCAGAGTGTTCAGGCTGCTGCGGATCCCCGGCGGACGGCACCTGCTGGGCCTGCTGGCAGGCCGCAGCCGGGCGCCGCACTGAATCCCGGAATTGCATCACAAGAATCGGCTCATATTGTCAAGCGAGACGGGGAAACCCCGTGGGCGTTACGTTGAATTGCGACTCTCGTCAAAGCTGAATCCGCCGGTTTCCAGCACATTGATTTGTGAATTCCAAATATCGAAGACGCTAGGATGGCCGCAGTGCTGGGAATCAAGTCGACGGCAATCGAAAGGCCCGCTGCGGATGCCTCTTTCGACCCCTACGTGCGTTTGCTGCGGATGCTCATGCCGAGCTTGCGCGGCGTGGTGGTGCACGACGGCTTTTCGAATCTGGTGTGGGCGTCGGATGAGTGGGACCTGGCCGATCAGCCCGAGATAGTCAAAGCGGCCATCGCCAATGCCCTGGCGGACTCCGCCGAATTTTCCGGCGTCGTGCAAACGCTCGATGCCGACAGCGCGGTCTATACCTTCGCCATCCGCGGCGAAGACATCGAGTTGCTGGGCGTCGTCAGCCTGATCGCGCGCCTGTCCGGTTCGCAATCCGAGGCGCGCCCATTGCAAACCGTGCGCCAGCTGGTGCAGCCGGCATTGGAATGCCTGCGCCGCGAACTCGCGCTGCGCTCCAAGTTGGGTTCTCGGGAACGCGATCTCGACGTGCGTGAGCGCGACTTCGACCTCGTGATGTCGATCTCCTCGAATCAGACGACGGCGGCGAGCGATGCAGACGAATTCGGCCTCATCATGAAGACTGCGCTCGAGCGCGTGAACTGCGTGCTCGCGGCATTGTGGGTGCCCGACAAGAACATCGCCTTGACCTTGACGCGCAGCGGCCAACCGATGTCGGCGGAGCCTCTGCAGCGCGCGCAACAGCACTTGATGGCTTGGATGCGGCTGCAGCAGCGCACCATCGTCATCAATCACATTTCCAAGGTGGCGACCGACGTCGCGGCGCCGTACAAGATTCTCGCCTGTCCGGTGCGCCACCCCTCGGAACGCGTGATGGGCGTGCTCGCGCTGTTCAATCCACCGAGTGCGCAAGATTTCGACATGCACCAAACGCGGCTCGCCGAGGCGCTCGCCAAGCGGGCGACCAGCATCATTCAAGCGCAGTACGACTCGAGCACCGGCCTGATGACCCGCCAGGCGTTCGAGAGCCAGGCGTCGGCGCTGATCGGCGCGACAGGCTCTGCGAAAACGCACATCATTCTTTATCTCGACATCGATCGGCTGCACGTCATCAACGAAACCTTCGGCATGCACGTCGGCGACGACGTCATCGTCAACGTGGCCGAGTGCATGGCCAAGTCGCTGCCGCCGGGCGCCCTGTCGGCGCGCATTTCCGGCGACCGGCTGGCGGCGCTCATCCCGAATTCGAACATGGACGAGGCGGCAATCATCGCGGAGAAGATTCGCGCCGCCGCTGCCGCCATTGCACCGCGCGCCGGCCAGGGGTCATTCGAAGTCTCGGTGTGTCTCGGCGTCGCGCCGATCGGCCGCTCCGATAATCCGCTCGCGCATGCATTGGCCACGGCGGAAATCGCCTGTAAAGCGGCCAAAGATCGCGGCCGCGACCGCGTCGAAATGTTTCAGGACTCCGACCACAGCATCATCAGGCGCCACACGGACATTCTGGTCATCGGCAAGCTGCGCGACGCGCTCGCCAACGACAACTTTCGGCTCGATGCTCAGCCGATCCTGCCGTTGCGCGGCAACTATGGCCGACCGCGCTTCGAATTGCTGATCCGCATGCTCGGCGATCGCGGAGAAATCATTCCTCCCAGCAAATTCCTGTCCGCGGCCGAGCGTTACCAGCTCATGCCGACGGTGGACCGATGGGTCGTGCATCGCGCTTGCACCTTGCTCGGCGCGCACAGCGCGTCGGTCGGCGAGGACATCGCGCGCTTCGCCATCAACTTGTCCGGCCAATCGCTGCAGGACGAGTCGTTCCTGCAGTATGTGATCGATGAGATCAAAGTCAGCCGCCTGCCGCCGGGAGTGCTGTGCTTCGAGCTGACGGAGACCGCGACGATCGGCAATTTGGCGAAGGCGCAGGGCTTCATACGCAAGCTGCAGGATCTCGGCTGCCAATTCGCCCTCGATGACTTCGGCACCGGCGTCAGTTCGCTCGCTTACTTGAAGGATTTGTCGGTCAACTATCTGAAGATCGACGGCAGTTTCGTTCGCGATGCCATCACCAATTCGCGCTCCGAATCGATGATCAAAGCCATCGCGCAGCTGGCCAAGGTCATGTGCATGGAGACCATCGCCGAGTACGTCGAGACCGATCTGCTGCGCGCGCGCATGGCGGATCTCGGCGTCGATTACGGCCAAGGCTTCGCGATGGGCAAGGCGCAGCCGCTCGAGGTTCTGCTCGA
>CAYRAC010000140.1:0-8470 GCA_964422045.1 uncultured Steroidobacteraceae bacterium | reverse complement strand
TCGCCGCTTCATCCAAGCGGCGCGAATTCACATCGCCGCAGACTTCTTCGGCCGCCACTCGGATGCGCTTGTAGAGAACCGCTGCGCCTGCCTGCGTGTTGAGATTCAGATCCGCATAGTGGACCGTGCGCGTCGGCGCGCTGACGACTGCTTCGCCTGCATAGGCGCCGGTGGCGCAGGCGACGCAGAGTCCGGCAACGCTCGCCATCGCGATGTGCTTTGTGGTTTTCATGATCGTCTCCTTGAATAAATGGTGTTGCATCTTCAGGAGTCATGTTGAGCGCTTCGGGGAGGCAGTTCTGTCAACGCGTTGACATAAGACACTCGGGTGAGCGAAGCGCGCGTGCTCATTGCAGCACGGACAGTTCTATACGACACTTACCTGGTGTTCGAGGGCGAGCAAATAGACTTATTTCCATGGATCCTGGGCGGGCTGCTCATTGCCGTAGCCGTCCCTGGGGTGGTTGCGCTCAGGAGTACGGCCGATACACCGCGGATGGCCCAGGCAGTGCTTCATCCAGTGCATACCGCACAACCCGCCGTCGAGCCTATTTCGCCACCCGTTGCCATCGAGCCCGCTTCACCACCCCTGACCATCACCCCGAGTCAACCCGTGCCGAGCGGGCAGATTTGGCAGTGCGTCGTGAACGGACAGAAGACGTTCTCCGATTCACCGTGTGGTGCGGACGCTGCCGTTCATCATTTGAGCGAAGTTAACGTGATGGACCCGGCGCCCTTCCGGCGCACGCCCGCGTATCCAACCTACTATCCACCGTATCCGGTGGATTCGCCGTCTTCGGCATATTCATTCGATCCCGCGGACTCAGATGCGCCCGACAACTACGGCAGCTCCGCCACCAGCCCATACATCGTCATCAATGAGCGCGGACGCCGCGAGCATCGGCCCCAGACGCACCCCCATGAGCATCGGCCGGGTAGTCATCGACCGTAGACCAGCGGAAACTCGGGGGCATCAAATGGCGCGCCATCCGCAAGCGTCAAATGAGGAAATGGCGGCGATCCCGATGCACCACGCCGCACGAAGCGCGCATCCGAGCCGACCCACCGTGATGAAAAGACCCGTCGTGTGACGGGCGACGTGTTGGCCGGCGCGCCGTGAACGGTGCGAAAGTCGAATGCGATCGCATCCCCCGGTGCCATGTCCCAGCCACGAATGACGAGTTGATCCCGCTTCGCGTCAATGTCCGGGACGTCCTCGAATTGTTCGTCCGCATAGAGCGGGCTGCCGTCGAAGCGCTGTGGCCGGTAGCCGGCGCTATTCCACCGGTGCGACCCGGCGACACATTCCAAGCTGACGCTGCGCGCGACAGCGTCCAGAGGTGTCCAAAAACTCACCGTGCGGTCACCTTGCACGCAGTAGTAAGGCTGATCCTGATGCCACGGGGTTACGGTACTGTTACCCGGGCGCTTGACCAAGATATGGTCGTGGAAGAATCGTGAAGTGGGCGATCCCATCAAGCGGGCGGCGACTTCGGCCGCAGCCGATTCATAGATGAAGGCGCGAAATTCAGCAATGCGCTGCCAGTTGCAGAGGTCTTGGAAGAACGGCGCCGACCCATCCTTGGGCTGGTATGAGCGCTCCAGCGGACTCGGATGCGCCATGACCTGCGCGACGCCGCGAGACAGCGGTTCGACCCAGTCTCGAAACACACCTCGCAGCACCACGACTCCGTCCTTCTGAAAGTCCGCGACCGTCGAATCGGCGATGTTCATATCGGTTTGCTTTCCTGCGAGCGTGTCGCTCGATCAAACGTTGCAGCCGCCCGGCTGTTGTGTTCTTATTAGCCTAGGGTAATAATACTTGCACTAGGGTAATAGCGTTGTCAAGCGTGTTGAAATCGGTCCCAAGAACCAGCCGCGGCAAGGGCTCCCTCGAATTGCCGAGAGCGCCCGGCGATGAGCGCCCGCTCAACGAGCGCATCAAGCAGTTCGTGCTCGCCAAGATTGACAGCGGCCGCTGGCCCGAAGGCCATCGCGTACCGTCCGAGACGCAGTTGGCGACCGCCTTCGGCACCGCGCGCATGACCGTGCACGGCGCGCTCCACGATCTGGCGACCGCCGGCATCCTGACGCGACGTCCCGGTGCGGGAACTCGAGTCGCCCCGCGTAAGCCGCAGTCGACGCTGCTCGAGATCCGCAACATCCATGACGAAATCGTCGAGCGCGGCCATCGGCATTCGGCCAAGGTGCAGCGCCTCGCAGCCGAGACCTGCGATCTCGAGACTGCGACCGAGCTCGAACTCGCACCGGGTTCGCGCGTGTTTCATTCGGTCATCGTCCACTTCGAGGACGATCGTCCCATTCAGATTGAAAGCCGCTTTGTTCGGCCTGCCTTCGCGCCACGCTATCTCGACCAAGACTTCACGCAGGCGACCCCCTATGAATTCCTGATGAACCTCGGACCCCTCGATGAGGTGGAACACATCATCCAGTCGCTGATCCCGGACCGCGCCACGCGTCGATTGCTCAAGATCCCGGAAGGGGAACCGGTGCTGCGCGTCAGGCGCCGCACCTGGTCCGGGGGAGTGGTGGTGAGCAGCGCACGCCTCATCCATCCCGGCTCGAGCTACAGCCTCGCGGGGCGCTTCAAGGTCGGACGGCGAGCGACGCCGTGAGCCAAGATCTGCAGCGCAGGCTCGCGCAGGGCCCGATCACACCCTTGCAGCTCGGCGTGATCGCACTTGGCGTCGGGCTCAACATGCTGGACGGATTCGATGTGCTCGCGATGTCGTTCGCGGCCTCAGGCGTCAAGGCAGCCTGGCATCTGCTGGATGGTCAGCTCGGCGCGTTGCTGAGTGCCGGCCTGGTCGGAATGGGCTTGGGCTCCCTGACACTCGGTCCCTGTGCGGATCGCTGGGGCCGCCGCAGCATCGTGCTCTTCTCCGTGGCCGTTGCCGGCCTCGGCATGCTGGGTTCGGCGCTGGCGCGCGACTACACCGAACTCCTGCTGTTGAGAGTTTTCACCGGGATCGGCATCGGCGGCACGATTGCGAGCGTCGCCGTCATCGTGTCGGAGTTCGCGCCGGATCGCTGGCGAGGCACTGCGCTCGCAATCTATGCGATGGGCTATTCGATCGGCGCCACGATTGGCGGCGCACTCGCCGCCTATGCCATCCCGCGTTACGGTTGGCGCGCGGCTTTTGTGATCGGCGGAGCCTTGTCGCTGTTGATGTGGGCGCCCGCCTGGCGCAAGTTGCCGGAGTCACTCGACGTGCTGCTGACTCGCACCGCACCCTCGGGATTGCGGCGCGTCAACGCCGGCCAAGAGTCGGTTCGCGCGCAATTACGGCTCCTGATGCGGCCCACGACGGCGCTGGTGTGGATCGTGTTCTTTTGCACGATGGCGGGCTTTTACTTCATCTTGAGTTGGACGCCGCGTCTCCTCAATGCGGCAGGATTGAGCGCTCGCCAGGGCATGACCGGCGGCGTTCTGTTGAACTTGGGTGGCATCGCCGGCTGCGGACTTTTCGCCTTGGCCGCGGCGCGCGCCGACACGCACCGCTTACTGCTTGGCGCACTCATCGGCAGTGCGCTCTTGATCGCGGGGTTCGGGCTCGTCATGAGCCGGCTGGATATCGCGCTCTGGACGGCGTTGCTGCTCGGCATCATCGCGAACGCGGCGATGGCCGGCCTGTATGCCGTTGGGCCACCCCTCTATCCGAGCGTGGTGCGCACCACCGGCATGGGATGGGCGATCGGCATCGGCCGCTTTGGGGCGATACTTGCGCCGCTCGCGAGCGGCGCGCTGCTCGATCGCGGCTGGCGGCCGGCACAGCTTTACTGCTTTTTCAGCGCACCTTTTATCGTCGCGGCGCTCGCCCTCTTGCTCATCGGTCCGGCCCGCGCTCGTAGAGCGGCCTAGACCCAAGCGATGGCGTCACGGCGGGTCAGGACAAACAACAACGACACTGCGGCGATCGACGCGACGGCGAGAAACGGTAAATAGGTCGTGCCCGCATCGACCGGGCTGCGAAACATCTCGATGGTCACATAGAGGATCGCCGCCATCGACACGCAAGCGGCAACCGCCGTCGCCGGTTCGCGGACCCCTTCGCGGCGCAGAATGCGCAGGATCCCGACGCAGATCAGAAAATACGGCGCGAGCCAGTAATACGTCGTCAGGTTGGCCAGGTAGACCGACGTGAGCAACGGCGGCTTATCGAGAGTCAGCTGAAGCACAACGGTCAGCGAGGTCGCGGCCGCGGCAAGCGCCCCCACAGCGACCACGGGCGTGCGCAACCCAGCGTGAATTCGGCTCAATCCCGCCGGCAACAAGCCATCCGCGGCCGTCGTCGCGACAATCCGCGCGCCGATGTTGTAGACCGTCACGGTCGCGGCGAGGGTCGCGGGCACGAGCAGTACATCGACCGCGATCGCAAGCCAGTCCCAGCCAATCGTGTGGGCAAAAATGGCGACCGGCGAGGCGCCGTCGGCGAGTTCGGCGGCGTGATTGAGGAGCAGCGGGTATTGCACGAAACAGCTCGCGGTGATGGCGACCCCGACCACCAATACGGTACCGATGAGCACGCGCGGCACATTGCGTTTGGGGTCTTTGGTCTCGTTGGCGAGCGCCGCGATTCCGTCGAACCCCACGTAGTAGCCGGTGGCGGCCACGGCGCCCTGAAGAATCCCCTGCAGCGACACCGTGTCGAAACTGAATTGCATGGCCATCGCGGGGTGAAGTTTGAAGTAGGCCGCCCCCATCGCGAGAATGACGAAGGGTACGCAGAGAAACCCGAGGATCACGACCACCCGAACGGAGACATCGATCCCGAAACAGGCACAGAGCGCGGCGGCGAGACTGATGATGACCGCAGATACACATTGCACGGCGGTACCCGCGGCGCTGTGCACGCCGAGATCGAGCAGCGCGCTGCTGGTGAAGACCACGACGCCGAGAATCAGCGTGGCGGTCAAAGCGACGTACCCCAGCATCATGCACGCGGCAACGAAGAGGCGCGCGCGCGCGCCAAGAGCCTCATAGGCATACGACACCAGCGATCCGGTCACGACATAGCGGCGGGCGAACGCGCTGATGACGACCGAGAGAAGCGCCAATACGATGACCGAGAGCAGGTTCGAGAGCCACGCCGCTTGAGCTGAGAACGCGATCAGCGCGCCGGCCGACATGGCGGTGCTCGGACCAATCAGCATGTAGGCCAGCCCGAGAGCGCCCACCTTCCAGAGCGGCAGGTGACTGCGCTCGAGGTGCGGCCGATCCAAGCTAGCCGCGCTTTCCGCCCGCATATTGGGGCTGGGTGATGCAGCCGATGCTGCCGCCAATGATCAGAATATCGCGGCACCCCGGGACGCCGACCACCCGATGATGCGGGAAGCACGCCTGGATGGCTGCGAGGCCGGCGGCATCGTTTGGGTCCTCATAGGTCGGCACGAACACGGCTTTGTTGCCGATGTAGTAGTTGACGTAGGTCGCCGCAATGCGCTCGCCCGCGACGCGATGCGCGACCCCATCGACCGGATCGACCTCGGCCGCCTCCGCCGCCGTCCACTCGATGGCGTTCGGCTGGGTCACCTTGTGGATGGCGAACGGCCGGCCGCGGGCATCGGTCTCGCGCGACAGGATTTCGAAGGTCTCGTGCGAGACCTCGTATTGCGGGTCGGACTTATCCTCGGTCCAGGTCAGCAACACCACTCCCGGCCGCGCAAACACCGCCAAATCATCGATATGGCCGTCGGTGGTATCGAAAGGACAGCCTCGCGGCAACCAGATGACCTTGTCGACGCCAAGATAGTCGATCAAGGCCTGTTCGATTTCGGCATCGGTGTTGCCGACTTTGCGGTTCGGATTCTGCAGGCACTGCCGGGTCGTGATCAACGTTCCTTCCCCGTCGCACTGCAGGGCGCCTCCCTCGCACACCATCGGCGCCCGATAGCGATCCAGGTTTTCGATGTCGAGCACCTTGCGCGCGATCTGGTCGTCCCAGTCATAGGGAGAATAGATGCCGCCCCACGAGCGGAAAATCCAGTCGACGCCGCGCACCTCGCCGCTGCGATCGTTGACCACGAAATTCGGTCCCACGTCGCGCATCCACGCATCGTCGTTCGACATCTCGACCACGCGGATATGAGGCGGCAACACGGCGCGCGCATTCTTGAATTGCCGCGCGGACACGCACATGGTGAGGGGGTCGCTCGCGGCGATGGCAGTCGCGACACGCGCAAAGGCTTTTTGCGCCGGCCGTGCGCCGAACGGATATTCATCCGTGCGCTCCGGCCAGATCATCCAGCAGCGGGTTTTCGGTTCGATGGCGCCCGGTGCGCGAAAGCCGTCGGCGCGCGGTGTGGTCGGTCGAAGCTGGGACATACGAGGGGATTCCTCAGTAGCGGTAGGTCGCGGTGACGCCCACGGTTCGCGGACGGACGGAGTGCGCAAAGAACAGATCCGACTCGGTGGTGTCGCGCGTGCGAAAGATCAACGGATGGGAATCAGTCAGGTTATTGCCGAACAGCGACAGATCGAATCCGTTCCACCGCATGCCTGCCCGCAGCTGCAGCGTATCGATTTTCGGCAGGCCGGTGAAGTCGGGATCCGAGACGCCGTTGTTCGCGTCCTGGATTGGAAGCTGCGCGGTCTGCGCCGTCGATAGCTGATAGTCGGCGCGCAGATACGGCTTGCGGCCGCCGAGGGAGGGAAAGGCATACTCCGCGGATGTATGAATCGTCCAGGGCGCTCCCGGCAGACGATCGCCCTCGCTCACCACCGGCTGAGAGGCGGCTTGAGCGCCCGTGCAGCTCGCAACCCCGGCGCATACCGTCTTCGTATACTTCGCATCCACGTAGGCCGCCGAAAAGCCCAGTTGCAACGCCTCGATGGGCCGCGCCTGCAGCTCGACTTCGCCGCCGTGACTTCGGACCTTGCCCAAGTTCTCGACGAAATTCTGGCCGCAATCCGTCAAATACACAGCCTGCTGAATGTTATTCCAGTCGATCAGGAAAAGACTGGCGTTGATCTGCACTCTCCCGCCGGCGAGCGTATTCTTCGCACCGAGCTCATAGCTCCATAGAGAATCGGACGCGTAGGTTCCGGGCGGAGCATTCAAACCGATCGAAGACAGATTCGGGCCGCACAAGGAGGAGAACGCGCCATTGATGCCGCCCACTCGATAGCCCTTGGCGGCGCTCGCATAGAACAAGGCATCCGGGTTCGGCTGGTATGCCAGCACCGCCTTCGGGGTGACCGGTGTCTCGCTGCCAGAGCCGGTGCTCGATAGCGGAGTGGCGGGCCCCACGTCCGGCGCAAAGAAAGGACCGTAGTAAATAATATCGCCCGAGTATTCGACTCGCGCGACGCGCACTCCCGCGGTGGCCTTCCAAGACTCACTGAGCTTGAATGTGGCATCGCCGTAGAGTGCGTATTGCTTGTCGACGATCTTGGCGAGCGGCTGCTCGAGGATCTGTCCTCCCGGACACGGCGCCTGCGGCGTGCACAACGGGGCGCCATAGAAGGCGTTGTATTCGCTGTTCAGATTTTGATCAATGACGGTTTCGGTCGTGTTCTCATCGAGGTGGGCGTAGAAGAATCCGCCGGTCCACAGGAAACGGGCGGCGGTATCCGTGGACTGCAGCCGAATCTCCTGAAAAAAATTGTTCTGCATATCCGCATCGTGCGAGGTGCCGAGGTCACCCGGCGGCGGACGCGGACCGACATCTGTGAGCCCGAACAGCGTTCGATCGAACTGCGTGTAGTCGGACAAGGAGTGCTGATTGCGCGAGAAATACGAGGTGTTCGACGTCAATTGCGCAAAGCCCAGGCCCCACTCGAGCTTGAGGGCGGCGAGATAAAACGGGTCGGTGCTGGGGTTGCGCTGCGCATTGCCGTTGGCAAACCGCTCGTCGCTTGGATCGGACAGATCCGGCCAGTAGGCCGCAGTGTCGCCGAGGGTGAGTCTCTGATAGTAGATCGACGGAGTAAGCGTGAGATTGTCCGTGGGCGCCCACTTCAGAGCGCCGCTCACCACGACGGTTTGTTGCCAGTTGGCGGCCTTGTCGGTCACCTGGCCAGTCCGATAATCGACGCGGTCGACCCAGCCGCCGTCGGTGCGGCCGTAGGCGCTGATGCGAAAACCGAGCCGGTCTTCGATGAGGGGACCGCCAAAGGCCGCGCCGAGTTCGTAGCTAGGATCGCCGTGCTGCGTGGTCGCTACTTCGGAGCGCGCATAGGCGCTGTCGCCGTGCAAGCTCGGGGCCGGCTCGATGAAGCGCACCGTGCCGCCTTCGGAGCCGGCGCCGAACAAGGTGCCCTGCGGGCCGCGCAGCACTTCGACGCGTTCCACATCGAAGAGCGCCGGAAAGGCATTGAACGACGTAAAGGAAATGTGGCGTCCCTGGATGGGCGTATCGTCGATATAGATTCCCGTGGTCGAGGTGCCCGCGGTCGAATCGACACCGCGGATGTTGATATCCGATGCGTCATCGTTGAAATTCGCGG
>CAYRAC010000139.1:0-8471 GCA_964422045.1 uncultured Steroidobacteraceae bacterium | reverse complement strand
ATGGTGATCGTCGGCCTGCCGTACAGCCATCAAGGCCAGATGACGCTCGACGAGATCGTCGGCGGCAGCCCCTACGGCGCGACCACCGTTGCCGGCAGTTCGGGACAGCGCGCGCCCAGCGCGCTCGACCTCGCGGGCGCGCACCATCAGGGCAAATTGATCGCAGAAACCGCCAACAAACTTTTCCCCGGATAGGCCCCGGGGCGGGGAATTACTTCAGGCCGCCGGCGCAGCGCTGCGGCTGGCGCGGGCAGGCGCCGCTGCGCGGGCAGATGACGCTCGCGGGCGAGTCCAACGCCTCGGCAATCCAAGCGATATTGAGAACCTGCGACGCGGCGCGGATCCCGGCCGCGGCCCGCTCCGGAATGACCCCATCGCCGCCACCGAGCCGGCATGCCTGCGCAATCGTCTCGACCATTTCTTCGCCGTCGTAGCCCTGGGCATCGAGCGCCGGCAACAGATCGACACCCACGGACAGCACGTGCACTTCGTCCATCGCGTCGCGCGTCAGCAGGGAATGGCAGCAGTACAGCCGCGCCCGCTTGCCATCCTGCATCACCGAGATTTGTGACTTCGGCCTCTGCATGGGCGGCGCGGGCGGCGTCATTTGCAGCAAACGAAATACCGCCCAGCGCGGGCACGGGTCGGACACGAGGCTCATATTGCCCCACGGCAACGGTATGCCATTGCCGCGATATACCGCGCGCAAGTATCCCGGCGCGTACGCATCGAAGAAATGCCAATGCCGGTAAGGGGACACGGCCGTCATGCGGCGCATGACCAGCGCCGGCGTGACACCGAGTTTGCGGCAGCTGCCGACGCTGTGGGCTTCGCGGATCAAAAAGCGCCGAAACGGTACCCGCGGGCACAGCAGGGCGCCGGCAAAAAAACTGCACTCGAAGTCCCGCCACGCATACAGCACGTCCTGCGCGCCCATGCCGGCCGCCGAGCCGGACGATTCGCCGTCACCGGCGTGAATGGCGCTGTGCGGAGAAATCGCGCCGTCGCCATTGTGCAGGATCTTGTGCCCGATGAAGAACGCCAGTTCGTACTTCAGGCGTTCTTCCTGGTTGCGCAATCGCTTGTTGATCAACACCGTCCCGGGCGCTTCGAATTGCGAGCGCACCAACGCGCCGCTCGGCTTGCGCGCATCGCCGTCGAACCACTCCACTTCGAGCGACAGCCGCTTGCAGATGGCAAGCACCGCGTCGAGGTCGAGCGGCATTTGGCGCTCGCCGCACTCCTCGGCCGCCCGCTCGATGTCCGGAAAATTGTTGTGGCGGGTCTCTTGCCAGACGCGAATCAGCAATTGCGCGAATTGCCGGCCGGTGGTCCCGGTTTGCGAGAGCAGCTCCGGCAGTGCGTTCTGCAGAAGCTCGTGCGAAAACAGAAACGCCGGCTCGAGCGGCATGGCCTCAAGCCCGCCCCGCTCGCGCGGCGCGGGCGGGGTATCGAGCTCGGTGTTCTCATCGAGAAACCAGCGTGCATCCTTGCTGAAGATGGTGGCCAGCATGTCCAACATGACGGCCGAGGGCATGCGCTTACCGGTTTCCACCATGCTCAAGTAGGACACCGATGGGGCGCCCGCAGCGTCGATTTGCACACACCGGGCCGATAACTCGTCCAAAGTCAGGCCGTTGCGCTTGCGCAAGGACCGCAGTTTGGTACCCAAAAAGTGCCCCTGCCGGATGAGTCCCGCCATAACCACACCTTCCGGTTGTGAAATTCACACTGTCAAATTTCTAATGTGTAAATCCGCGCTTCCCATACTTTAGACTGCCTCTATCTCGAGAAGCAAGCTCGCAGCCTTTTGCACCTAGGAGAATTGAATTGACTGACAAAGTGACCGACCGTTGGCTCGGAATCGAACGCCCCTACAGCACGGCCGACGTCGCGCGGCTGCGCGGCTCCGTGCACATCGAATATTCGCTGGCACGCATCGGCGCCGAGAAGTTCTGGCGCCAACTGCACAGCGAGTCCGTGATCGCGGGCTTGGGCTGCATGACCGGCAATCAGGCCATTCAAACGGTGCAAGCCGGCCTGAAGGCGATCTACTGCTCGGGATGGCAAGTAGCCGGAGATGCCAACACCGCGGGCGAGGTGTACCCGGACCAGAGTCTGTACCCCGTTGATTCGGTGCCGAAGATGGTCGAGCGCATCAACAACGCGCTGCTGCGCACCGATCAGATTCACCACATGGACGGTAAATCCGACATCGATTGGATCGTACCGATCATCGCCGATGCCGAAGCCGGCTTCGGCGGCAATCTCAATGCCTTCGAATTGACCAAGGCGCTGATTCGCGCGGCCGCGGCCGCCGTGCACTTCGAGGATCAATTGTCGTCCGCCAAGAAATGCGGTCACCTCGGCGGCAAGGTCCTGGTATCGACCAGCGAAGCGATCAACAAGCTCGTGGCTGCACGTCTTGCAGCCGATGTACTCGGCGTACCCACCGTCATCATTGCACGCACCGACGCCGATGCCGCGGATTTGCTGCTCACCGACCATGATCCGCGCGATGCGCGTTTCCTCACCGGACAACGCTCGACCGAGGGCTTCTTCTACGTCAAGGCCGGGATCGAACAGGCGATCGATCGCGGCTTGTCCTATGCGCCGTACGCCGATCTGATCTGGTGCGAGACTTCCAAGCCCGACATGGCGGAAGCGCGCCGCTTTGCCGCCGGCATTCACGCCAAGTTCCCTGGCAAGATGCTGGCCTACAACTGTTCACCGTCATTCAACTGGCAGGCCAAGCTCGATGCGGCCTCGATGAAACGCTGGCGCGAAGATCTGGCGGCGATGGGCTATCGTTTCCAGTTCATCACGCTGGCCGGCTGGCACGCGCTGAATCTGTCGATGTTCGAGCTGGCCTCCGCGTACCGCACCGACGGCATGTACGGCTACTCGCAGCTGCAACAGCGCGAATTCAGCCAGGAAGCCGAAGGCTACCGCGCCGCCAAGCACCAGGCGTTCGTCGGCACGGGGTATTTCGATGCCGTGCAAACCGCGATCAGCTCGGGCGCGCATTCCACCGGCGCCATGGCCGGCAGCACCGAGACCGAGCAATTCACCTCAGGCCAGAAATCGGGCCCGAAGCGCGTGGTCGCGTAAGGCCCCGCGCATGAGTGCCGCCGTCACTTCCGCTACGAAGAAGGACGGCGTCACTGCGAAAGATCACGCGGCGCTGATCGCCGAACACTTTCGCCTCTACAACGAGGAATTCGGGCGCATTACGCGCCGCGCTGCGCTCAACTTCCTCGCCGAGGATTGGCAGACGGCGCAGCAGGATGCGGTCGCGCGCATCGAGCTGTACGAGCAGCGCGTGGCACGCAGCGTCGCGGCGCTCGCCGCTCAATTGCAGGCCAAATGCAACGACGTGGCTCTGTGGATCGACATCAAGCGTGCCTACGAGTTGATTGTCGCGCGGCGCCCCGACAGCGATTTCTACCGCACGTTCTTCAACTCGGTGACCCGCGACCTGTTCGGAACGGTCGGCGTCAATCCGGAAGTGGAATTCTGCGCGACCAACGTCGGGCGCGCGTCCGGCGCGGTGCCGATCCGCGTCTACCGAGTCGGCGGCTCGTTGCCCACGGCGGTGCGCGAGATCCTGACCGATCTGCCCTTCGGCGCCGCCATCGAGGACACCGACGCGGCGGTGCATCGGATCAGCGCCGAGATCGGCCGCTATTTTCAGACTGGCCGATTGAGCGGTCAACCCGAATCCATCGAGCTGATCGAACCCTTGTTCTATCGCGGCATGCAGGCATTTGTCGTGGGACGCCTGATCGGCGACGGTTCGATCACTCCCCTGGTGTTGGCCTTCACCAACTCGCCCAAGGGCGTGCACATCGACACGGTGCTGCTGTCGCGCGCCGATGTCGGCTCGCTGTTCGGCTACGCCCGTTCGTATTTTCATGTGGATCTGCCGGTGGTGAGCGCCGCAATCACGCTGCTGCGCTCATTCATGCCGCGCAAACCCATCGACGAGTTGTACACGGTTTTAGGCCGGGCCAAGCAAGGCAAGACCGAGCGCTATTTCGCGCTGCAGAGGCACCTCGAGAAATCCATCGACAGCTTCGTGCACGCGCCGGGGGAGCGCGGCCTCGTGATGATCGTCTTCACCTTGCCGTCGCACGATCTGGTGTTCAAGGTGATCCGTGATCGTTTCGGTGCGCCGAAAACCAGCACCCGCGAGGACGTCATCGAACGCTACCAGTTCGTGTTTCGGCATGACCGCGCCGGCCGGCTGGTCGACGCGCAGGAATTCAAGCGTTTGCGGCTGCCGCGCGCGCGCTTCATGCCCACCTTGGTGGAGGAGCTGTTGAACGAGGCGAGCGTCAGCTGCCGTATCGAAGGCGATGATTTGATCGTCGAACACTGCTACATCGAGCGGCGTCTGAGGCCGCTCAATTTATTCTTGCGCGAAGCCGAACCGGCCGCGGCCGAGTCGGCCATCATCGATTACGGCGACGCGCTACGCGATCTGGCCGCGAGCAATGTCTTCCCGGGCGATCTGTTGCTCAAGAATTTTGGCGTCACCAGCCACGGGCGCGTGATCTTCTACGACTACGACGAGATCTGCCTGCTGACCGACTGTGTGTTTCGCGATTTGCCGCAGGCGAGCTGCGAGGAGGAGGAAACCAGTGCGGAACCCTGGTTCCACTGCGGACCGCGCGACGTCTTCCCGGAGCAATGGCTGCCCTTCCTCAGCATCCCGCCGGCCCTCTGCAGCGTGTTCAAGCAGCACCACTCGGATCTGCTGACGGCAGCATGGTGGCGCGATCAGGCGTCGTCGCACCAACCGGCGGCGGCAGCAGCTTGTACATCACCGGCGTCACCAGGCGCGCCAGCAGCGTAGAGGAAATCAGCCCGCCGATGATCACGATGGCGAGCGGCGAATACAGGCCCGATCCCTGCAGAGCGAGCGGCAACAAGCCGCCGATGGCAGTCGCCGAGGTCAGCAAGATCGGCAGGAAGCGGATTTCGCCGGCCTCCTGGATTGCCTGATCGAGCGGCATGCCTTGGGCGCGCAGCCGGTTGGTGAAATCCACCAGCAGAATCGAATTTTTTATTTCTATGCCGACCAGCGCGATCATGCCGATGATCGAGGTGAACGACAGCGTGTAGCCGGTCGCAAGCAGCGCGACCAGCGCACCCGTAACCCCCAAAGGAATCACCCCGGCAACGATCAGAGTGGAACGGAAGCTGCCGAATTCGAGCACCAGCACCGCCAGGATGCCGAAAACCGCCACCAGAATGGCCGGCAACAGGCCGCCGAAGCTTTCCTGCTGCGCTTCGACTTCGCCCGCGACAACGAAACGATAACCCGGCGGTAAGCCGATCGCGGCGAGTTGCCTGACCACGGCGGCGGTGACCCGCGCCGTGTTGAATCCCGTCTGCGTCGACGCGGACACCGTCACTTGGCGCTCGCGGTTGTAGCGCGTAATCGAGTTGGTGACGGTTTCGAATCGCGGATTCGATATTTGGCGCAGCGGCACCTGACGCCCGCCGGCGGTGCTCACTTCGATCGAGTCGAGCGCCTCGATGCTCGGCCGCTCCTGCATCGGCAAACGCAGCGTGATGTCGTATTCATCGCCGTTATTGGCGCGAAATTGCCCGGCGGCGAGCCCGGCGACCGCGAGCCGTACCGTGCGATTGACCTCGAGCGCGGATACGCCGAGAAGCCCGGCTTTCTGCGTATCGATTCCGAGGTTCAGGTCGGTGCGCAGCAATCGCACCGGGTTGTTGATATCGCGGGTACCGGGCGTCGCCTTCAGCACCTGCTCGACCTGGGCCGCAATGCCGCGCAGGCCGTCGATCTCCGGACCCACGATGCGAATGGCGACCGGCGCATCGATCGGCGGTCCCTGTTCGAACTGTTTGAGGGTGATCCGCGCCGCGGCATATTGGTTGAATCGCACGCGCAGCGCCTCGAACAGTTTCGGCGTTGTCTGCGGATCGAACTTGCGCAGCTCGACGAATACTTCTCCGATATTCGCGGAGCGCCCCTGCGGAAAGTAATTGTAATAGACGAACGGCGAGCCATGCCCGAGATGGGTGTACCAATGCTTGACTTCGGGCCGCTCGGCGAGTCGCGCCTCGACGAAGCGCAAGGCGCGGTCGGTCTCCGCCACGCTCGCTCCGTCGGGAGCCTCGACGCGGATCACGAATTGCGGAACGTCGGCGCTTGGAAACAGACTGAAGCCGATCAGCGGAATCGTGGCGCTCACCAGGGCGAATAGCGCCAACGCGGCCAGCAGCGTGCTCTTCGGCTTTGCGAGTGCCCAGCGCAACGCGGGACCGTAGACCGTATGGATGAAATTCATCACCCGATGCAGCAGCGCGGACTCGGCCGAGTCACGATTGCCGAGCATGCGGCTCGCAAGAAACGGAATGATGGTGAGCGAGACGAATAGCGAGGCCACCACGGTGAATAGAATTGCCGCCGGCAGCGAGCGGATGAATTCGCCCGGTCCCTCGGGCAGGAACAGCAACGGCAGGAAAGCGAACACGAGCGCGGCGGTGCAGCCGAGCACCGCTAGGTAGATTTGATCGGTAGCTTCGATCGCCGCCTCGATTCTCGAGTAGCCGCTGCGCACGTAGCGGGCGATGTTCTCCACGACGACGATCGAATCGTCGACCAGCAGCCCCAACGCCAACACGAAGCCGGCGATGGACAATTGGTTCAAGCTGAAGCCGGCCATGAAAAGCAGCGCCACGCCGATCGCCAGAGACAATGGAATCGAAATCATGACTACGCCCGCCGCCCGTAATCCCAAGGGCAGCAGCGTCAGCAGCACCAGGCCGATGGCAATCGCAAAATCCTCGCCGAGCCGATCGAGCCGGGCGGCG
The DNA here is from genome assembly GCA_964422045.1 of uncultured Steroidobacteraceae bacterium. Classification (GTDB taxonomy): domain Bacteria; phylum Pseudomonadota; class Gammaproteobacteria; order Steroidobacterales; family Steroidobacteraceae; genus Bog-1198. The sequence goes on along the minus strand of CAYRAC010000139.1, from coordinate 1,619 downwards.
ACATTGTGCGACTGATCGAAGCCGCGCTCGAGTTTGATGTCCGCGGGCAGGGTCTTTTCGAAATCGGCGAGCTTGGCGTAGATGCCGTCGCGCACATTGAAGATGTTGGTGTTGTCTTTCTGGTTGGCGGTCACAAACACCGCACGTCTGCCGTCGAAGCGTCCGGTGTAGGCATATTCCGCCGTCTGCCACGACACATCGGCGATGTCGCGCACCTTCACCAAGCGCCCGTTGACCGAAGCGACCACGGTATCGGCGATTTGCTCCAAGGACGTATAGCTTCCCGAGGTACGCAGGTTGTAGCGCCGCAGGCCCACCTCGACCGCGCCGCCCGGCACATTGGCACTCTGGCCGGAAATCGCCTGAATCACCTGACCCAAGCCGACGCCGCTGCGCCCGAGGCGCAGAAGGTCGATCGCGACGCGAACTTCGGGCTCGGGAAAGGCCCAGGTTTCGGCCGTGCGCACGCCGGGGACCGACTCGAAGGCGTCCTTCAGATTCTGCGATTTCTCTTTCAACGTGCGCCAACTGGCGCTGTTGCTCACCAACGCCATCTGCACGATGTTGACGTTGCCGGGGCTGTCCTTGCGGATGTCGATTTGCGCAATGTCCGGCGGCAGACTCGAGCGGATGCGGTTGAATTCACGAATCACTTCGTCCTGCTTCTTTTCCGGATCGCTGCCGTAGTAGAACTCGGTATGCACCACCGCGAGGCCGTCGAAGGCGGAACTCTGGATTTTCTTGACATTGTCGAGCGTGTTCACGGCATCTTCGAGCGGCTTGACGATCAATCGCTCCATGTCGGCCGGGTTGGCGCCCGGCCATACCAGCGTGATGGTCGCCGCCGGGAACGGGAAAGACGGATCCTCGGACCGCGCGATGCTCATGAAACTCGCGATGCCGAGAGCAATCAGCAACGCAAACACCACCAGCGTGAACTGCCAGCGGCGGACCGCGAATGCCCAGATGCTCATTTGGACTCGACCCGCACGGTCTCGCCGTTTTCGAGGAACGCCGCGCCGTCGGTCACCACTTGCGCGTCCGCTGCGAGACCGTCCAGCACTTCGATGCGGCCTTGAGCCATGCGCCCAATCTGAATATTCAGCCGCTGCACCACGTGGGTTCGTGGGTCGAGTACGAACACGCCCGCTTCCTTGTCATTGGCCTCGAGCAGCGCCTGCAGCGGGATGAGCTTGACGCTTCCGGAATTTTGCAAGCCGATGGCGACCTTGGCGACGAGCCCCTGCACGAAGCGTGCACCGGCGGCCTCGACTTGCAGCTCCACGGTGAACGTGCCCGTGGCAGGATCGGCCGCCGACGCGATATTGCTGACGCGGCCGCTGAATCTTTGTCCCGGCCACGCGTCGAACTCGAGTTGCGCCGCGTCGCCGAGCCGAACTCGCACCACATCGCGATCGGCCAACCCCACCCGCACGATCCAGCCGCGATTGGCGCCGCCCAATACCACCACGGTCTGACCCGCCTGCACGATCTCATTCGCTTCGGCGAGCTTGCGCAACACCACGCCATCGACCGTGGCGACGATGCGCGCGTGGGCGGCGTTGAATTCAGCGCTGCCCTGCGCGGCGCTCGCCACCTGATATGCGGTCGTCAGATCC
>CAYRAC010000138.1:0-8474 GCA_964422045.1 uncultured Steroidobacteraceae bacterium | reverse complement strand
CCACCTGCTCCGCCCCGTTCACCGACTTGGAAGCGATTGCGCGCGAGCTCGCACTGCGCGTCTAGCGCGCAGGTTCGCTGCACTCGCTCAAGCGCGCGGCCAAGCGGCGCTGCAATTCGCCGTGCAACGGCTCGCAATACGGGGGGGCGGCGGCCCAGTCGAGCGCCCACGGCTGCAGGGTCCGCGTCGCCTCGGGCTCGGTGGCATGGCGCGGAAAAATATGTGCATGCAGAGCGGGATCCACATTGCCGAACAGGGCGTAGTTGATGCGCAAGCCCGCGGTCACGGCCAGCAACGCGTCCCCGACCAGCGCCATGTCGGACAGGAATTGGCCGCGCAGATCGGGCGCCAGCGTGTTCAAGTGCGGCACGACGGGATCGGCGAGCAACAGACAATATCCGGTCAGCACCTGGCGCTCGCCCATCACCACCCACCCGGAGCCCAATCGCGCCACCGCGGCGGGGTAGGTTCCGGCGCGGCAGCGATCGACGATCTCATGGATGAGCGTCGGCGCGCTCACGGCCCGAGCGCCTTCGCCACCGCGTCGGCATCCACCGGCGGCGCGGAATTGCCGAAACTCGAGCGCAAGTAAGACAACAGCGCCGCGGCGTCCTTAGGTTTCAGCCAGCCGAACTGCAGCATTTGCGTGCTATAGCGTCCCGTCGGCATGGACTTGGGCCTTTGGCCTTTGAGTACCCAGCGCGCCAACTCCGCCGGATCTCCCAACACCACGGGGGACCCGGCTAAGCTGGGGTACACGCCCGCAATGCCGGCGCCGGTCTCTTGATGACACGGCAGGCAATTGCCGTTGTAAATGCGTTGGCCGGCATCGGCGGCGGCCGGCGCGCCGCCGCTCTGGGCTGCGCCGGGAGTTTTAGGGGCGCACGCCGCGAGCGCGGCGCTGAGCAAAATGATCGACAATACGTTCCGCGGTAACATCTATGCTAAATGCTACCAAACCAGGAGGCGCAGCACCGACATGATGAGACTCGCGACGTACTGGCTCGCCGCGGCGGCTGCGCTATTCGCCGCGGCGGCGCTGGCGCAGGCGCCGGCCGAGGACGCGCTCAAGCGCCTGATCGAGGAAGGCAATCCGGCGTACTTGAGTGATTTGGCCAGCGCCAACGACCGCGCTGAGATCGGCGCGCTGTATGCGGCGAATGCCTATCGGCTGTTGTGGAGCGACGGCGCGAAGCCGACCGCACAGGCGATTGCATTGCTCCAGCAATTGCGCCTGGCCGGCGAACGCGGCTTGGATCCGGAAGACTATCCCGGCAACCGCTTGGCTTACTTGTTGGTCGACCTGATCGATGCGCCGCATTCGGGCATCGAGCAGTGGGCTCTGTTCGACGCCGGACTGTCGCTCGCCGGCATGCGGTTTCTATCGGACGTGCACATCGGGCGAGTCGATCCCGCCACCATGGGTCGCGACCTCACGGTGGGACGCGTCAAACTCGATATCCCGACGACGCTTGGGCACCTGGCGAGTGCGGTCGACGTGCCGCTCGCCATCGACGCGCTCGAACCGCAGTTCAGCCACTATGCGCTTCTCAAGAAGCAGCTGTCGCACTACCGTGCGCTGGCGCTCGAGGACGGACTCACCGCTTTGCCGGCATTGCCGGCCAAGTCGCTCAAAATGGGCGACACCTATTCCGGCGCCGCGCAACTGCAACGCCTGCTGGTCGCGCTGGGCGATGAGGCCGCGCCGGCGGCGGCTGCACCCGCGCCGCAAACTCTGTCCCCGCCGCTGGTCGATGCGTTGAAGCATTTTCAGAGCCGGCACGGCGAAAAGCCCGACGGCGTGCTCGGCGCCGCGACCTTCGCCGAGCTGACGCGGCCGCTCGGTGAGCGCGTCAAGCAAATCGAACTCACCATGGAACGCTGGCGCTGGCTGCCTTCGGAACTCGAGACTGCCCCCATCATCGTCAACATCCCGCAGTTTCGGCTGTTTGCCTTCGAATCGACGGCGGATTCCGAAGCTCACATTCGGCAAATGGACGTGATCGACGGCAAGGCATTCGACAAGACGCAAACGCCGGTGTTCGCCGCCGACATGACGTACTTGATTTTCCGGCCCTATTGGGAAGTCCCGTACGACATCGCGCTCAAGGAGGTCGTGCCGACGGCGCGCAACAATCCGGCCGACATCGAGCGCCGCCAAATGGAAATCGTGCGCGGTAACGGCGATTCCGCGGTGGTGATGCCGAATACCCCGGAGAATGTCGAGCTGGTCGCGCGCGGCACGCTGCGGCTGCGGCAGCGGCCCGGACCGAACAACTCTCTCGGTCTCGTGAAGTTCCTGTTTCCGAATCCCTACAACGTGTATCTGCACTCGACACCCGCGCAGTCGCTGTTCGCCGAGTCGCGCCGCGATTTCAGCCACGGCTGCGTGCGGGTGAGCGACCCTGTCGGATTGGCCGAGTACGTGCTGCGCGATTCTCCGCAATGGACCCGCGAAAAGATACTCGCCGCGATGAACGGCACGCAGCCGGTCACCGTGACCTTGAAGAATCACATTCGCGTTTTCATCCTGTATGGCACGGCGATCGCCACCGAGAGGGGCAACATCCTGTTCTTCGACGATATCTACAAGCACGATGCACGGCTCGAGAAGGCGCTCGACGCGCGCCGCGTACGTACCTGAGCGCCGCGCGGCTACGCGCTCAACCCTTCCAAGTTCGAAAAGCTCCGGTATCCAGGTGCACGAAATCCGAGGCTCGATAATAGCCCACGCCGCCATGTTTCAGCTCCTCGGCGTGCGCGGCAAGACGCGCGCAGTCGACGCCGGCCATTCTGACGTCGATCGCCCGGCCCTCCATGTGCAAACTGCGCTGCGCAACACCCGTGCTCGTCTCGCGCAGGCGCGCATTCGTTTGCGGCGAGCGGTAGCCCGAGATCACGCTGAATGCCGGATCGGCGCCCGCCGCGTGCGCCACGTCGATCAGATAATCCATGAGCTTTGGATCGATCGGGTGCTGCTCGCCGCTGCGAAAGTCTCTCAACACCGCTTCGATCGCCTTCAGCGCCTCGGGCAGGTAGCGCCCGTCGCGACAGTATTCGACCTCCAACCGTTCGTTGGTATGCAAATTCGCGAGCGCAATGCGCTTCGGCGCCGGCCGCTGCGCTGCGGTGGAACGCGCCACTGAAGTGAGTGCCGACAAGCCGGCGAGTGCGCTGCCACTCAGAAGCACCCGGCGCCGGCTCCACGTCATGGGCAGCTCCCATCGGTGAGCAGTCTGCCGCGGTCGAGCGCCAGCACCGTGGCGCGCGGGAAGAAGTTGAATTCCGAGGCCGAGGCCCAGGTATACGCGCCCATCGCGTGGCCGATGACGAGGTCGCCGATCTTGAGCATCGGCAGTTCCAAGTGGTCGTTGATGACATCGATGCTGTCGCAGGTCGGACCCGCGAGCACCGACGGATAAGTCTTACCGGCGGCGACCAGCGCCTCGACCGGGTAGCGCGCATGGTCGTAAACCTGGCCGCTGTAACTGCCGTACAGCCCGTCATCGAGGTAGTACCACCATCGTCCGTCGCGCTGCGCACGCCCCATGACCTGTGCGGCCGTGATCGCCGCCGGTGCTGAAATATAGCGTCCCGGTTCCGCGATGACGCGAATGCCAGCCGGCAACGCGGCCAAAGCAGCCGCAATCGGCGCACAGAACTCCTCGATCGGCATGCAGCGCTCGAGATAATCGACCGGGAAGCCGCCGCCGATATCCAAGATGCTCGGGGCGTGTCCGCGCTCCCCGGCGCTCGCCAAAAGCTGCGCGCAGCGGGCGATGGCCTCGACGAACATGGCCGGCCCCGCAGCCTGCGAGCCGACATGGAACGACAATCCGTCGATCTTGATGTTGAGCTGCGCCGCCAGGCGAAACAGGTCGACGGCCGCCTCGGGTTCACAACCGAACTTTCGCGACAGATCGCACCTCGCCTCGGGGCTGCTGAAGGAGACTCGAATCAGCAGCGATGACCGGGTGCGAAACTTCACGAATTTGCGCAGCTCATCGACGTTGTCGACGACGAATCGATTGACGCCGTACGCAAGCGCGGTGCGGATGTCGCTGTCGCGCTTGATGGGGTGGGTGTGAATACAGCGTTGCGGCGCGATCTTCAGGCGGCGTACCAATTCCACTTCGCCGTTGGTCGCGAGATCGAAGCACGCGCCTTCGGCAGCGAGCGTGCTGATGACGGAGGCATGCGGCAACGGTTTCAGCGCATAGTGCAGCTCGACTTGCGGCAGCGCCGCCGCCAGCCGGCGATATTGGCGGCGCACGCGCTCGGCATCGATGATGAATAGCGGCGAGCCGTAGCGGCTCACCAAGTGCTGGATCGACTCGGGCGCAAATGGATCGCGCGCGGGATCGAGTTCGAGCCCCGCGTCCCGCGCCGATCCTGTCTTGAGCAGCGGCTTGGCCACTAACTGACGCTCATCTCGAGAGAATCGTCGCCGCCCATGCCGCTGGCACGCTGCAGGCGGTCGAGAATCGCCGCCCAGCGTTCGTCCTGCGGCAGGCCCTGTACGAAGATTTTCACGCAACCGGCGCGGTCCAGGGTGCGCAAATGATTGTAAAGATTGTGTGCATAAACGTCCGGACGCTTGCCGGCATTGATCCAGGTCATATGGCGCTGAGTCTGCAGGGGCGGCCGCAGGGCGAGCACCGCCACCTTTTCTTCGCGGGCGGTGACCTCGCCGGCTCGCACCTCGAGGTCATCGGAGGACACGATCTCGAGCGGCGTCGACGGCGCGTAGTGCAGGGCGCGATCGCCCGGCGCACGCGGGGCCATTCCGCCGACGGCGAGGCTGCCGACGGCCTGCTCGAGCTGCGAGCGCGTGATGAAGCCGGGGCGCAACAAACGCGCCTGATTGTCGAGACACGAGACGATGGTCGATTCCAAGCCGATCGGCGAATCGCCGCCGTCCAACATGATCTTGACCGCACTGCCGAGTTCGTCGCGCACGTGCTCGGGTTTGGTCGGACTCAATCGTCCGTACCGATTGGCGGAGGGCGCGGCAATGCCGCCGCCGAACGCGGTCAAGAGCTGCTGCGCCATGGGATGCGAGGGTACGCGGATACCGATGCTGTCCTGGCCGCCGGTCACGATGTCGTTGACATTGTCGGCCTTGGGCAGAATCAGGGTTAACGGGCCCGGCCAGAATCGGGCGGCGAGCTGCTCGGCGACGGGCGGCACCGACGACACCCAGCGATGCAGATAGCGCGGATCATCCAGGTGCACGATCACCGGGTGATCGGGCGGACGGCCCTTGACCTCGAAAATCTTGCGCACGGCAGCGGGATTGGCGGCATTCGCTCCGAGCCCGTAGACGGTCTCGGTCGGGAACACCACCAGTTCGCCGGCGCGCAATGCCTCGACGGCATGCTCGATTTCAGTCTGGGTCGCTCTTACCACCGGCGCATGATATCAAGACTACGATAGCAACAAACGTGGCTTAGGCCGTCCTACGAGAGATCTGTGTCGTAATTCCACTTTTGCGCGCGTGGATGCACGACTTTGTTTCACTTCGCGAGCGCGACACCTGTCTGCAAAAGGATACGTTGCATAAAAACCAAATCGAGCCAGCGCCCAAATTTGAATCCCACCTGGTGAAAGTGCCCGACAGTGTCAAATCCAAGACTGCGATGCAGGCCGATCGACACTGCATTGTCCGCATCGATGCCGGCGATCATCACGTGCTTGCCCAGATCCGTGGCGCGCGTCATGAGGTCCTGCACCAACGCGCGCCCGATTCCCCGGCCCCGGTAATCCGCCCGCACATGCACGCTGTGTTCGACGCTGTACCGATAGCAGGGCCACGCGCGAAAATCACCGAACGTGCCGAAGCCGGTGACACCCGACGCATCGCGCGTCACAACCAAGGGAAAACCCCGCTCTGCCTTGGCCTCGAACCAGGCCGCGCCGCGCGCCGGCGTGAAGTCCTCCTCCTGGTAGACCGCGGTCGAATTGCGAATCACTTCGTTGTAAATGGCCAGGATTTGCGGCAAATCCGCGCGGCAAGCCTGATCGATCGCGCTCGCTTGATTCACCTCGTCACCTCGCACCCGGCCGTCAGGGCGCCGTCGTGGCGCTCGCCTCCGGGGGGTCGAGTGCCGTGCGGATCCAACTGCCGTCCTTCTGCCGTTCGAGTTCGTACGCCGGCCAATAGTGCTTGTCGAGTTTCAGGGTAATCACATCGGTTTGACCATTCCAACTGATGGTCTTCAACCGCAACGACGCTCGGTCGGGCTTGCCGCTGACCACCCTGATGAAGGCATCGAGATCGGCGGTCGGTTGTCCGTCGACTTCGGTGATGCGGCGGCCCGCGTACAGTCCGTAATGCGTCGCCGGCGAGCCGTAGAAGAAAAACGATACGAATACGCCATAGGGCGCGATGCCGCGCTGCGCCGCCATGGCGCGGTGCGGAGCTTGCAGCGTGGCGCCGGCCCAGATGAGGACGCGATCGATATCGCGGCCGTCGAGCCCCACCGTTTTCATCTCCAGCGTCTTTTCGGCGCCGTCGCGCCACACGCTGACCATGACCCTGGGTTTTTGCACGGCGCGCTCGACTTCGCGAAAGCGGTTGACCACCTTGCCGTCGATCGCGAGCACGAGATCGCCGGGCTCGAGCAGTGCCGCGGCGGGCGATCCGGCCACCAGTCTGTCGATGCCGAGGACTTGCCGCCGCTGCGAGTTGTGCTCTTCGAAGCGGTGCACCCACTCGTCCGGTAATCCGAGCTCGCGCGCGCCCGCCAAGGACTGCACGTTGAATTCCGCTTCGAACGAATACAGCGGCCGGCCGTCTGCGACCACCCCGATCATTTCCGAGACGAGCTCGGCCGGCATGCCGCGGTTCACCTGCTCGAGTTCGCGCTGCGACTCGAACGCAAAACTCGACCACAGCGCGAGGACGTCGCCTTTGTCGTCCGCCAGCACGCCGTCGTAGTCTCCCGGCGGATTGATGAGGCTGATCGCCTCGAGGTTGCTGTCGCGAAATCGCAGCGTGCGGGACAACGGAAATGCCACCACATCGACGCTGGAAACCTGGGTTTTCTGCGACAGAATCTTCGAATCCGCGCGCTGCCCGACCACCCAGACATCGTCCCCGGCGGCCAACGGTTTGGTGAGCAGCGTAGCTGCGCGAACCGGCGTGCTGCCGATCGACTTCGGATCGTAAGCGACCACCGCGAGATTATGCAGCGGGTGGATGAACACCACTCTGCCGGGCACTTCGACCGTGCCGGCGAAAGTGATCCGCACATCGCCCATCGCGATCGGTACGGTGTTGCGGTCGATCGCCACCAGGCCGCGCTCGGCGTCGACGATGACGCCGGTGCCGTGATAATTCTTCTCGGTGACTCCCGACACCGAATACGGCATGTCGAAGTTCACCATCACGAGCGAGGGCGCCAGCCGATCGATGCGCGGATCGCCGGTCTTGGCGAACTGCGTCGAGGCGGGCTTCTCGGCCGCCGCCGCGGGTCCGCGGCTGATGCTGACGCATGGCCAGGTTCCGAGTGTGTCGTCGCGCTTGCATTTTCTCGCCGGAAACCACCGCCGATCCATGCGGATCACCTTGAGTTGCGCGGCGCGCGGGTCTTCCAAGGTTGCATAGCGAACCGGGGCGCTCGCGCCGTCGGCGAGATCCGCGAGCGCGGCCTCGAAATCCTTGAGGTTCTCGACCTTCTTGCCGTTGAATGTATTGATGAGGGCGGCGCGCGGAATGCCGGCACTGCCGAAAACATAGCCCGGATTCGCGACGTACACGCCCTTGATGGCTACGTTGAAATGCCGCGCCTGCTGGTAGGACAGCGTATGCACCACGGCTTCGCCGAATTCGATGTATTCATCGGCCGTGATCGCGTTCAGCGACTGCACCTCGAGCGCATGCCGCAGGGTGTCGCGGCCGCGCTGCACCTCGATGTTGATTTGCTGCCCGACACGGCTGTCGAGCACGTCCTCGAGCGAGAAAAACTCGGGAATGGGTTTGCCGTCGATCGCCACCAGGATATCGCCCGGCGCCAACACGCCGTCGGCTCCGGATCCGGGTTGCACGTCGTCGACGACCAGCATGCCGGTCAGCTTCGGGTAGGCGCTGCGCAGCTTGGCTTCGGTATCGGCGTTCAACCCCAAGCGCCGCAGCTCATCGTAGGGCGTGTATTTGAACACGGTCTCCAACGTGCCGCGCGGCACCGGCTTGCCGGCGTCGATGTATTTCAACGCGCGCGTCACCGCGGTCAGCGGCAGATAAAAGCTCGACGCGGCGCCGGTCGCTCCACCGGCATTGAGCGCGACCACCCGGCCCTCGATGTCGATGACCGGCGAACCGGAGGAGCCGCCCGAGGTGCTCGAGGCAGCCTGAAAATAAAATGTATTGAAGTCGTTGTACTTGCCGTACCCGTATTCCGGAGCCTCGCGATCCAGACGCGCCAAGGTGCCGGCGAGTATCGACAGCTGTTCGCCGGCGTCGTTGCCGACCA
>CAYRAC010000137.1:0-8504 GCA_964422045.1 uncultured Steroidobacteraceae bacterium | reverse complement strand
CCGCCCAGTCGGTGGCGAACCAGGGATCCGGCGGGCGCACCGGATACGCGCTGTCGAGAATGATGCTGCGCAGGCGCGTGGGATACAGCCCCGCGAGCACTTGGCCGACGAAGGTGCCATAGCTGTCGCCATAGAAATCCACGTCGGTGATGTCGAGCGCATCGAGCACTGCCACGATGTCCTGCGCGGCGAAATCCGTGCCGTAGAACCAGGAAGTATTGCCCAGTTGTGTCGCGCAGGCCGCCACCGCGCTCAAGGCGAGGGATCCGGTCTGCAAGGCCGGACAATCGATGGGACTCGAGAGTCCCGTGCCGCGCTTATCCACGATCAGCACATCGCGTCGGTCGCGCAAGGCAGCGAAGATCGCGAGATAATAATCGCGCGTGCCGGTCGATGAATATCCAGGTCCCCCTTCTTGCGGCAAGATCGTCCCGAGTCTCGGGTGCGCGACATCGCTGCGCGGGTAGTACTCGAAGCCCACCGTGAGGTTGCCGGGCGTGACTCCCTGTGGATCGATCGGCCGGGTGATCGAACCACAGTAGCCGGTGTAATCCGTATTACAGAGCGTCAACGTGAGCTGGCCGACCGTGATGGTCTGAGGCTGAGCGCCGGCATGGCCTGCGAAGAGTGCCGCGCACAACGCCACTGCCGGAAGCGATGATGCGATGTGAGGTCGTCTCATAAACATCCCCCGTTTATTGTTTTGCCTTAGATTAGCATGAGCGGCCCGAGGCGTAACTTTCGAAAAAAACCCGGATCCGGATGCTGCGGCTTATTCACTGGCGACATCGATCATGTTGTCGTCGGGTATACGGTCAATGAGCTTGTTGTATGGGTCGATTCCGGCGCGAGTGGGGCGTTCGTTTACCATAATGGTGAAGGTCTGCCGCTCCTGGGTGATTTTCTCGCGCCGCATGTAGAGCGGCTGCTCCTCGTCCTTCAATCCCTTGAAGACGCCGATGTCGATGTAGTCGGCGAGTGGCATGGATGTCTCGGTGCCGTTACCGTCGGCCTGCACCTTGCGCGCCTGCACCTCGAGCCGCACTTGATAGCGGCCATCCGGCAACCGCTTCGAGCTCGCCGACAGCGTCTTGTTGTCATACAAAACGATCCGGTTGAATCCGTCGTCGATGAGGTATTGCAGCTCAGGCGGCGTCTGTGTGCGCAGCGCTTCGACCAGTTGGCGAGTGTCCGGATAGGGCTGCTGGCCGGTTTGCGAGCGGTCAGCAGCGTCGGCAGCATCGACTTGGTTGGCGGCGTTCGCATAGCGGTACTGCATCAGAAAGTCATGCAGCGCGCGGTCGATCTGCTCCTCGCCGACATAGTCGGCGAGCGTGTACATGATTTGCCCGCCCTTGTCGTACCAAACATAGGGCTCGCGCTGAACTAGAGCGAGCGGCGGCTCGTGGCGGACCTCGCCAGAGCGGCCGCGCAGATACCGGTCGAGAAAGTAGCGCAGGACGCGGTGCATGTAATCCTTGCCGTACTTGTGCTGAGTGACCATATAAGCGGAGTACTGGGCAAGCGTCTCCGACATCATGTTCGACCCCTCGACCCGGCCGCCGATCAGCTGGTGTCCCCACCACTGATGTCCGAGCTCGTGGGCGGTGACGAAGTAGGTGAGATCGACGTCGGTCCGCTTGCGCACTCGCGTAATGAAGCCGATGGCCTCCGAAAATGGCACCGTGTTGGCGAAGGACTGCGCGAAGGTGCGATAGCGCGGGAACTCCATGATGCGGAACTGACGGAACTGGTAGGGACTGAAGTGCTCCTGGTAATAATCGAGTCCGGCGCGCGAACTCGCCAGCATGTCATCGACGTCGTAGCCGTGAGCCGGGTCGTAGTAGATCTCGAGATTGACGGGCCCGTTCGGGCTTGCGTAAACCTCCTTGCGCACCTTGTAGCGGCCGGAAAGATAGGCATAGAAATCGAGCATGTGAGTCGATCCCATGCTGTACTCGAAGAAATGTCGCCCGTTCTGGTGCCATTCGCGCTGCAGATAACCGGGTGCGATCGCGATCTGGTCGTCCGAAGTGCTGACGACCGTGTGATAGGTGATCCAGTCGGAGTTCGGCGTAAACAAGTTGACGCGGGACTCCACTGCATCGCCGCGGTGGGCCATTTCTTCGAGCGGACCCAGATGCTGCTCGCGGCGGCGGCGCGGATCATCCAGCTCGCCGTTCTGGTCGTAGCCGACGCCGGGGAAAAATTCCACGTCGAAGAACGTGCCGTTGTAGGCGAATTGCGCGAGCTCATTGCCGTCCCGAAAGCCGCGCGTCGCGTGCGAGACCGAGAAGCTGAGCGTGATGACCTCGCCCGGCGCGAGCGGCTGCTCCAGCACGTAGATTGCGTAGGCGTCTCGCGGCGCACGACTCTGCAGGTGGAACGGACGGTCGAACTGCACGTTCGACACCGCCTCGTGCTGGTCCGTAAGGTGGATCTGCGAGATCGGCTGCGTACCCTTGTTCTGCAGGGTGTATCGTCCGGTGCCCTCGAAGGAGCGGTGTTCGGGGGAGATGTTGATGCTGGCCTCGACGGCCGTCACCTTCGGCTGCGGCAGGCGCTCGTAGCGTTTGAAGTCGCGCTCGTAGTCGGCCTGCAGGTGCCGACGGTCGTCCGCATTGAGGTATTCATTGAGCACATGGGCGTTATAGTAGTACCAGGCGCCGCAACCCACGGCTAGCAGCAGCAGGAACACGCCCACCGGTGCCAGCCGCCGCGTCGCCTGTCGGGCGAGCGCAGTGCGTGCCCGCAGCGAGACCTCTGCGCCGCGCCGTGCGAAAGCGATCGAGACGACTCCCAGGAAGGCAAAAATGGCGCTCCAGTAGACAGTCGCCCAAAACAGCGCGGGTACGAAGTGGCCGTAGCCGTTCATGTCCGAGTAGATATACGGCGGCACCGCGCCCGGCAGATAAAGGGTGTTTTCCCAGCCGAAGTTGAACAAGATCGGCTGTAGCACGACGACGCCGATGACGATGCCGTGGCCGATGAATTTGTTGGACACCATGGTCTGCACGAACAGGGCGAGCATCGCAATGCCGAGTACCTGCGGCAAGGTGACGACGTACAACTCCTTGAGGTACTGCAGCACCTCGTAGTGGTAGTAGCCCAAGACCGTCTGCATGAGCATGCCGACCAACATGGTGAGGGTGAGTAGTAACAACTCGACGAATGCGATCGCGGTTAGCTTCGACAGCCAGTCCGTCGTGCCCCCGACCGGCAGTGCGTCGTGGATGCCGTCGAAGCGGTTATCTCGCTCGCGCCAGATCAATTCCGCAGCGTACAGGGCGGCGACAATGATAAAAAATAAAGTCGCCGAGCCTTCGACCGCCTGCACCATCAGGTAGGTCACGGGCCAGACGTCGCCGCCGGCGACGCGGCCGGCAAAATAGCCGTTATTGACCGCGAACGCCACCAATAAGCCGGCGATGCCCCAGAACGGAATCTCGCGTGTGATGATCTGGATGCGCAGGCGGGTCAGCGACCAATACTGCGCGAAGGTGGTGGCGGTGCCGAAAATTTGCCGCACGCGCGGCAATGTCGCGACCACTCGGGAACGCACTGGCTTCGACTCCTCCGCCTCCTGCTGGCGGACCTTCGCTGCCCGCTTACCCTGCGACTTGGCGGTCAACGCCTCCACGGACATCGGGAACATCGCCCATACGCCTAAGAGCGCTGCGACGCCCACGGCGGTCCAGAGCAGTCGGTTGTAGAGAAGCACGCCCGGCGAGTAGCCGGAGAAGTTCCACGGCAGCAACTGACTATTCTTTTCGACGACGCTCCAGTACCGGGTTAGCCGGTCCACCATCAACAAACCGATCGGATCAAGAATGCCGGACCAAAAGTGCTCGAGCGAGCGCGTGGCCGAGAACACCGTGATTCCGATGATGTACAGCATGAAGAGCGCGACGCCTTGCAGGTAGACGACGAGGATCTTGCGCGACAGCGCGGCGACGGCGAAGAACAGCGAACCGATGCAGAAGATTTGAATGACGACGATCGACAAGAAGGGTTGCAAGTACCACCAGGCTTGATTGGGCGCGATTCTCGCGTGATCCGCCCACGGCGCGAGGGTACCGAGGAAGGTGCCGACCATCAGACCGGAGAAAGCAAATACGCACGTGACGAAAGAGCCGGCCCAGCGCCCGCCGAGGTAGGCGAACTTGGAAATCGGCTTGGTAAACAAGATTTGGTACGTGTCGCGCTGAAAGTCGCGCAGTATCGAGGTACCGAATATGGCGGCGATGATGATGATGCCGAACACGAGCGCGTAGGCATCCTGCAGGGAATTGGCCCACGGGCCGTTCAGCAAGATCTTGCCATTCGCATTGGCCACCGGGCCAAAGCTCTCCGACGCGACGCAAAAGAAAGAAAAGGCCAGCCAGATCAAAAAGTAAACGTAAGTCGACAAGCTCTTAGCGCGAAAGCGCAGCTCGAAGGTAAAGAACTCCCAGAACATTGCCACGGCGGCCCTCTTCGTCCTCGTAGTAATCAGTTCTTGTTGTTACGGGACAAATTCAAGAAGTAAACGTCCTCGAGCCCTGCGGGCACGGCGCGAAAGCCGGTCCCTGGGGAGGATGCCGAAAATACGCGGATCTCGTGCTGCCCGGACACGAGATGAGTGCTCACGATCTGTAATTGCGACTCGAGGCCGCGCAGCTCATCGTCCGTCGCAACGATCCGTGACCACATCTGACCGTCGAGAGCGCTAAGTGCCTCGGCCGGTGAACCCTCGAGCAGTACTTCCCCGGCGGCAATGATCGCCATGCGCGAGCATAATTCGCGCACGTCATCGACGATGTGGGTCGAGAGGATGACGGTGATATCCCGGCCGATGGAGGAGAGCAGATTCAGGAAGCGGTTGCGCTCGGCGGGGTCGAGGCCAGCGGTAGGCTCGTCGACGATGATCAAACGCGGGTTGGCGAGCAGCGCCTGGGCAATGCCGAAGCGCTGCTTCATGCCGCCCGAAAAAGTGGACAGCGCCTTCTTGCGCACCTGCCAAAGGTTCGTCTGCTGTAACAGGGCCTCGACCATCTCCTTGCGCTCGCCAGCGACGGTGATCCCCTTCAAGATGGCGAGATGGTTCAGCATGTCGGTCGCCGACAACTTCGGATACACGCCAAATTCCTGCGGCAGATAGCCGAGGATCTTGCGCACGGCATCTTTCTGGGTCAGCACGTTGACGCCGTCCAGATCGATGCTGCCTTCGTCCGGCTCCTGCAGTGTCGCGATCGTCCGCATGAGCGAACTCTTGCCCGCCCCGTTCGGTCCAAGCAGGCCGAACATGTTGTTACCAATGGTCAGAGACAGATTCTTCAGGGCAACAACCCCGTTCGGATAAGTCTTCGACAGACCTCTGATGGTAAGTGCCATTCAAGTCCCCGTTGGCGGCGCGACGCTCCGGCCGACGCAATGTACCAAGTTATGGGTCTGAATGCGCAAAGACCCCAAATGGCGCCCCATGCTAGGATCACAGCGTCGAAGAAGACACACTTTCACCGACCGAACCCGGAGGTTCCATGAAGCGAGTCACTGGCATTGGCGGCATCTTCTTCAAAGCCAAAAACGCGGCGGCACTCCAAGCTTGGTACAAACAACATCTCGGAATCGATGTCCAAGACTGGGGTGGCACCGCGTTCACGTGGACCGACGCTGAAGGCAAGCCGGTGGCCGGAACCACCGTCTGGTCCATTGGGTCGGCGCAAAGCGACCAGTTTGCGCCGAGCACCGCCAGCTTCATGATCAATTACCGCGTGGAGGATCTTCACGCACTGGTCAAGGTTTTGCGCGAAGAAGGCTGCAACGTACTCGAGAAGATTGACGAGTCCGAGTACGGAAAATTTGCCTGGGTCATCGACCCGGAGGGAAACAAGGTAGAACTGTGGCAGCCGCCGGCCGGTCAATGAAAGCCGCAGCGCAAAGTCGCATCGCATCGATCGTGTTTGCCTTCCTCGTTGGCACTGCTGCACATGCTGACGACCTCAACCCTGTACAGAGCGCCGAAATTGCGGAAGCCGAGGCTTGCCACTTCTCTGGCGTGGGATGCCCTCCCGGTCCTGGGCTCCCCGCCGCACCGCGCGTGGATCCCTGTTACATAGCCCAGAACGCCATGCGCCCTTGCGCCTCCGAGCAGCGCGAGGCGCCGAAGCCGGTCGGCGTCGACCCCCATACCGTCGGCACCTGGGAGCTGCCGCAAAAGGACGGGCCTTGGGTGTGGGAGATCCATCGCGATGGCACCTACCGGTTTCACAGTGAAGCCCGGGACGGTGCCCCACCGCACGCCGGCACATTTGCCGCGAGCAACGGACATTGGTCACTCAAAGCAACCACTGGGTACACCGACAGCGGCACTTATTTGGTTCAGCCCCCCGATACGTTGATCGCGACCGGGCAACTGGGGACCGCCGCTTGGCGTCACCATGCTCTAAAGCCTACAAGCAAACAATGACAATCTTGAATTTCGCATCAGCAGTTGCGAGCACGAAGCATTTGAGGAGCACCGCCCATGCACACGCATCCACCCATCGACCCAGATGATCCCGGTGGCAACTCCGAAGAGGACCTAAGAGAGCCGCCTCTGCCCGGGACTCAAGGGACGCCGCGTGAAGAGATTCCGCGCAAGGGCGATCTCGTGGATCCCGATCCCGCGCATACGGACAGATAGCGAAAGCGACGGGGGAGCCTCGCGGCGAACGTCTCAGCCGCGGAATTCCGGCCCCGCCTTAAACTCCGGATATCTTGCAACCAGCGCGCGAATCCTCATGAGCGCCACCGCCGGAAGGAAGCGGCCGGCATCAACATCCGGAATGTCCGCTGGATCGTCGGCCGAACGAAGTCCGGACAAAACATCCGCTACGCGCATGTGGAACGCGATACGTTTCTCGAAGAGTCGCAGGACGGCGCGCTCCTCCACGGATCCCGAGTGAGCGTCGAGCGCGTAATTATGGGGAAAATCACCGTAAGCAGCCACGAACTCTGAAAATGTCAGACTCGAATCGACGTACGCTTTCACCAGGACATCATGGGCATCGAGAAGGCCGTTCAATTCTGACTCAGTCACAGCGCGCGCCGCTCACTTGGGAACCAGCTCGGTCCAGCTCTGGCTGATCGGATAGACCTGCCCGTTGGGGTCAAGATTGTGGTCCTGAGTCTGAATGAGCGTGCTGCCATCCGAGGAGAGCCACTGATGGTTGTACTCATTGCTGGCCTCGATGGTCTGGCCGGTCGCCGGGTTCTTGAAGTCTTGGCGATCGAGTGAGTACAGGGCTGTGGCATGAGCCGACTGATCGATCGCATTTTGCCGGGCGCGATCGTTGGCCATTGCGGCATCGGTGCTCGCCCGCATGTTGTTCTGAAACTCTCGACCCCGAGCGAGCATCTGGGCGTTCTGATCCGCGAAGTATTTTTGATTCGCCTGGAACTGCCGATTGTTGGCCGCCATCATGGCCTGGAACTCCGCCTGCATGTCCTGCGACACCCGGTTCTGCCAGTCAGGATTCGGCTGTATCGTGCTCACCAGGTTCTTCACCGCGGGCTGCTCCATCACCTTGTCGAGTTCGCCTTGCGGAGCGCGAATGATGCTCGTGCCGCGGCTGGCGCAGGTGCGCCGCAGCGCGGCCGGCCGATTCGCACCTGGCAGGGCGAGGATCGGTGAGTCGCTGCAACCTACCACCGCAGTGATCATCTCCTCGACCGGGTGCCCGTCGCGCACATACCGGAGCCGCACCCGCGCGCCATCGAGGGTCTGGTTCTTGATCTGCAGATTCGGCATCGCCGCATTACCCGCAATCTGAGTTTTGAGCTGGGCCGCCAGGTTCGCCTGACCCTCGGGCGGCAGCGGCAGCACGGCCACAACCTTCGGATTTGCTGTGGGGTGCAGGTTGGGCACTGCGATATTCACCAAGAAGGCGGCCGGGGTATTGATGTCGATGCCCGGACAGTGGGTGTTGGCCATCGCCTGCAGCGCCTCGGCGCTGGTGCTCCAGCTCCAGGTCACGCCCGGCAAAGCCACCAGCGCCGTAATGCCGTCCGGGCTCTGCGCAGTGTAGGAGACATTGGCACCCCTCGAGTGGCACCCCACGGGACGCACAATCGTACCGGCGAATTTCCAGCCAGTCGGGATCTCAAAGGACATGGCGGTGATGCCGTACTTCGGATCTTTCACCTGCACCCGTTGCGTGCCGGTGTTGGCCGTCGCGGTCAGCGAGATGCAAAACAGCGCGGTTGTGAACGTGATGGTCTTCATGAACCCTCTGACGTAATAATGACGCGCCCTTCACGGGTACACGGGTGCCCGCATTCTCTCCCAGAAGTCACGCGGCATTTTGTCTTTCGACGCCGGAGGTCCATTCACCCGAAAGCGGGCGGTTCCACCACGAGAAATCGTGCAGCCGTGGGAAACGCGGCACGCCAGTCAATCATTTGCGCGGCGCCTTCGGATCCGTTGACGACCAAAGTCTCCAGGCGTCTACTCTGGCTTCATAACAACATATCCCGAAGGAAGC
>CAYRAC010000136.1:0-8520 GCA_964422045.1 uncultured Steroidobacteraceae bacterium | reverse complement strand
CAGCAGCGCCATGCATTGGACCTCGCCGACCGCCTGTCGGTTGCCATTTCGCATGCACGCAGCAAGCAAGATCTGCTGCGCAATGCCTATTTCGATCCGCTCACGGGACTTGCAAACCGCGAGCTGTTCTGCGATCGCATCGGCCAGGCGCTGGGCCGCGACGGCAGGCGCCGCAGCGCCGCCGTGCTGTTGATCGGCATCGATCGCTTCAAGAATATCAACGACACCCTGGGCCACCGTGCCGGCGACGAATTGCTGAAACTGACCGCCGAGCGCCTGCGCGCCGTCATCGGTGTCGGCGATACGGTGGCGCGGCTGATCGGCGACGAATTCATCGTACTCATGTCCGACCTCGCGGATCCGGGGCGGGTCGTAAGGCTGGCGGAGCAGATCGAGACTTCATTCACCAAGCCGTTTCTGGCGGACGGCATCGGCTACGTGCTGTCGGCTTCCATCGGGATCGCGATCGCACCGGGCGACGGGCTGACGCCCGACGTGCTGATCCGCAATGCCGACATCGCGATGCGCCGCGCGAAGAATCGCAGCGTCGGCGCCGTGGTGTTTTTCGAAGAGACCATGAACGAGCAGGCGAAGCGCAGTTTTCGCCTGGAACACGGACTGCGTGCCGCGCTCGAGCAAGGCGAAATCGAAGTGCATTTTCAGCCGAAAATTGAACTGCGCACGGGGCGGGTCATCGGTGGCGAGGCGCTGTTGCGCTGGACGCACCCGAGTGACGGGGCGATTCCTCCCGCCGTTTTTATTCCCATTGCCGAGGAAACCGGGCTGATCATTCCGCTCGGCTACTGGGTGGTCGAGCAGGCGTGCCGCCACCTCATCCAATGGCGAGCCGCGGGGCTGGGCGTACGGCATGTCGCCGTGAATCTGTCGTTACGGCAGTTGCGCGATCCCGAGTTCGTGCCGCAGCTGGCTCGGTTGATGCGCGCCTCGGGGCTGCCGGCCGGCTGTCTCGAACTCGAAGTCACCGAATCGACCATCGCCGAGCACGCCCACGAACTGCCGGGGCTGCTGCAGCAAATGCGCGAACACGGCATACGCATTGCCATCGACGATTTCGGCACCGGCTATTCCTCTTTGTCGATGCTGCGCCTGCTGCCCATCGACGTACTCAAGATCGACCGTGCCTTCGTCAGCGCCATGGAACCGGGCGGCACCGGCGAGGCGATTGCCGGCGCCATCATCGCCATGGGACAAGTGCTCGGCAAGGAATTGGTCGCCGAGGGCGTCGAGACGGCGGCACAGGCCCAGGCACTCGAGCAGCGTGGCTGCCGGGTCGCGCAAGGCTTTCATTTCAGCAAGGCCTTGCCGCCGGCGCAATTCGCCGAGTTTTGCCGCAGCCGTGAGCACCGACCCGTGAGGATGCCGTATGCGTCTATCGCTTGAACGGCATGCACGGCGCACTGCGTTGCGGTGGCGATCGCTGGCGCTCGCCTGGACCGCCCTTGCGTTTCCGCTGCTCGCGGCAGCGGCGGAGGTGCCGATGCACTTTGTGCGGCTCGGCGGCGATTCCGGACTGTCACCGGGTGGAGTCATGGCGATCCTGCAAGACCGTCAGGGTTTCCTCTGGCTCGGCACCGAGGATGGGCTCGATCGCTATGATGGCTACGAACTTAAGCACCACGTGCATGATCGGACTCACCAAGGAAGCCTGTCGAACAATTGGGTATCCGGGCTCGCCGAAGACGCGGTGGGCACGCTCTGGGTCAGTACGGACGGCGGCGGCGTCGTCGGCCTCAACGCCCAGACCGGCAATTTCGAGGAGCTGCCGACGATCGGCGGCAGCCCTCCGATCGGCTCGCAAGAGAAAGTGCGGATTGCGCGCTTCGACCGGCGCGGCGGCATGTGGATCGGAACGCGCGATGGCGGGCTCGTGTATATCGATCGCGCGCGCCGAACCATGCGCCGCTTCCGCCACGATGTCGATGACGAGGCTTCGCTCAGCAGCGATTCCGTATTCGCCGTACTCGAGGATCGCGCGGGAACGATCTGGGTCGGCACCGGCAGCGGACTCGACCGCCTCGACATCGCAACCGGCCGCGTGCAACGCCAGGCAGCAGTGCTCGCCAAACTGCCCGGGCAGTCGCGTGGCGATATGCAAGTCAACGCGCTGCTCGAAGATGCCCATGGCGACTTGTGGGTCGCCACCCATGGGGGACTGATCCGCCGCGAGCGCGACTCGGGCGTTCTCAGCATTTTCAAGAATCGCCCCGGCGATGCCAGGAGCCTTCCCGGCGACCGCGTTCAAGCATTGCTGCAGGACGACGCACAGCGCTTGTGGGTTGGCACCTCCGGCGGCCTGGCGCTCTACGATGGCAGCGGCGAGGGCTTCACGGCCTACCATCATGATCCCGTCGACAGCGCATCGCTCCCCGATGACAACGTCATCTCGCTGTTCGAGGATCGCGGCGGACTGCTCTGGGTCGGCACCAAGACCGGCGGCGTTGCCAAGTGGAATTCCCGTTCCTGGTCGTTTGGCCACCACGCGGGCGGTGATGGCGAACATGGCGGCGACAGCAATGTCGCGGCATTCGCCGAGGACGCGGCCGGTTCGATTTGGATTGCCAACTTGGGCACCGGCATCGACGTCACGGACCGGGTGCACGGCTCCACGCTGCATTACCGCCACGTGGCGGGCGATGCTCAAAGTCTCCCGGACGATCGCGTCACCGCCCTGCTGTTCGATCATCAGGACACCTTGTGGGTGGGAACGATGACGGCGGGCTTGAGCCGCTTCGATCGTCGCACGCAACATTTCACGACCTACCGTCACGATCCAAACGACGTTACGAGCTTGGGCGCCCCCGGGGTGATGTCGCTGCTCGAGGATTCGAGCGGCCGGATCTGGGTGGGCACCTATGGCGGTGGGCTGTCGCTCTTGAATGCGACCACCGGCCGTTTCATCCGCTACACGACGGATCCCGCAAACCCGGAGACCTTATCGAGCGACCGGGCAACCGCCTTGGCCGAGGACCCTTCCGGGCGCATCTGGATCGGCACCGACGGCGGCGGACTGTGCCTGCTCGACCCGATCAGCGGCAGGGTCACGCGCTTCGCGCATGAACCGCGCAACCCGCACTCCCTGAGCGCCAACACCGTGTACGCAATCCGCGTCGATCAGCGCGGTCAAGTGTGGGTGGGCACTCGAGGCGGCGGCCTCGATGAGATCTTAGGTTCCGCGCTCGAGCCGGCAGCGATCCGATTCCGCAATTTCTCCGAGCCCGAAGGCTTGCCGAACACGACGATCTACGGCATCGAAACCGGACCCGGCGGGCGGCTGTGGCTCAGCACCAATCGCGGTCTGTCGCGACTCGACCCCAACAGCCACGAAGTTCGAAATTTTCGCGCTGCGCACGGGCTGCAAGGCGATGAATTCAACTTCGGGGCGCATTTTCGCAGCCGCGAGAACGAATTGTTTTTCGGCGGACCGCAGGGCTACAACGCTTTCTTCCCCGAGCGGCTGCAGTTCGACGACAACCCGCCGCCGGTGGCATTGACCGCGTTCTTGAAATTCAACGAGCCCGCGCCCACGGCCGTTCCGCACGAGCAGCTGCGCGCCATCGATCTCGGTTATCGCGACGACATCGTGACATTCGAATTCGCGGCGCTCGATTTCGCCTCGCCAGAAAACAATCAGTACCGCTATATGCTGGAGGGCTTCGACAAGGGTTGGGTCGACGCCGGCTCGAAGCATCGAGTGACCTACACCAATCTCGCCGGCGGCAACTACACCTTCCGCGTGCGCGCCGCCAACAGTGACGGCAAATGGAACGAGGCGGGGCTCGCCCTGCCGCTGGTGGTTCAACCACCGCCGTGGGCATCGAAGCCCGCCTACTTCTTGTACACGCTCGCTTTCGGCTTGCTGCTGTTCGCCGTCTGGAACCAACAGCACAAGAAGCTGCAGCGCGAGGCGCGCTATGCACAACGGCTGATGCAGGATGTGCGCGATCGCACCACCGAGCTCGCGCAGCGCAACGAAGAACTCGAGCGAGTCAATCGCCAGCTCAAGGAAGCGAGCGTCACCGATCCTTTGACGGGCCTCGGCAACCGGCGCTACTTGCGCGACGCGATGGCGGCATTGACCAAGAGCGCGGAGGACGGCCTGCTGGTCGGAGCCGCGCACACGCCGGTGCTGGCATTGCTGATCGTCGATCTCGACCATTTGAAGCCGGTGAACGACGTGCACGGCCACGAGGCGGGTGATCAGATTCTGATGCAAGTCGCGGACATTCTGCGGCGCAATTGCAGAACCTCCGATTTCATCGCGCGCTGGGGCGGCGATGAGTTCGTCATCGTGTATCGCGATGAAGATTTGAGCGGCGCGGAGCTGCTGGCCGAGCGCATCCGCTCGCGCGTTGCCAAACAGATCTTCCGGCTGGCGGACGGGAAAGCCGCCCGCACCAGTTGCTCGATCGGCTTCTCGCGCTATCCATTCGTGCACGAGTCGCCGGGCCTGCTGCCCTGGGAGCAATGTCTGGCGGTCGCCGATGCCGCGCTCTACCACGCGAAAAAGCAGCGTAACGGCTGGATCGGCTGGGCCGGCACGGCAGCGGCCGTCGATGTGCCGTCGATCCTCAAATTGCTCGAACGAGATCCGGAGGCGCTCGAGCGCGACGGCCGCCTCGATGTCAGGAGACCGAGATTCCGTCCCGAGGACACGGTCGACGATATGCAAAATCGGACCCTGCGCCGCGGCGACCATTAACGCAGAATGGCCGGTCGCAGCCGTATTTAACCGCCGGATTATGCGAACCCGTTCGCACTTGGCGGGCTGGTGGCAGTCGAGCCAGTAAGCCCGGCAAATCCCCCGCTCAGTTGAAATAGCGCCGTGCCCGATACCGGGCGAAGCATTGACGAAGGCGGCGCAAGTGACCACGACACAGACATTTTCCCGAGCCCTGCTGCTCCATCTGGCAGCCCTGCTTGCCACCCAGGCAGGCGCTGCGGCGCCGGAGAAAAGCTACATCGTGGAGGCACACGACGCGGCGGTGGCGGCCCACGCGGTGCGGCGTGTCGGCGGTCATGTCACGCATGAGCTGCCCATCATCAACGGCGCCTCGGCCGAGCTCACCGCGAGCCAGGCGGCACGCCTCGGCAAAGACTCTCATCTGCAACTCTTCGCCGATGCGCCCGTGGCCACGCAGGACTCCACCATCAGCTTGGCGCAGCCCATGATCGACGGCACGGCCGCGGTGCCGGCGAGCTCCTCGGCGCTCGCATCCGTGGCCACGGCCGTTGCCGCGGCGGTATCGACCGTGGTCCCGGACATCTACCAACGCTCCATGATGGGCGTCAACACGCTTGCCGCGCAGGGCATCAACGGCGCCGGCGTCGTGATCGCAGTGCTCGACAGCGGCCTGCTGCAACAGGGACCGGCGTATCTCGCCGCGGACTTGAACGGCAACAACCGCATGCTCGCTCAATACGATGCGATCAATAATGTGCTGGTCGATTCGCACCACCCCTGCGCGAAGGCGCCGTGCGTGAACGACGACTACGGCCATGGCACGCACATCACCAGCCTGATTGCGAGTTCGAACACCGCCGATCCCTTGTTGAACGGCAACCCCCAAGGAATCGCGCCGATGGCGCGGTTGATCAACGTCAAGGCTTTCAACGCCACCGGCGTCGGCACCTATACGACCGTGCTCAACGGCTTGAACTGGATACTGGCCAATCGCACCACCTACGGCACGATCCGCATCGTCAACATGTCGTTCGGCGCGCCGCCGCAGTCTTTTTACTGGAACGATCCGATCGACCAGGCAGTGATGAAGCTGTGGCAGGCCGGCGTGGTCGTGGTCGCCTCGGCGGGCAATTTTGGCCCGTCGCCGCAGACCATCGCCGTGCCGGGCAATACCCCGTATGTCATCACCGTCGGCGCGATGACCGACAACTTCACGCCGAACAATCCGTCGGATGACGGCGTTACGTCGTTCTCATCCGCCGGCCCGACCTACGAAGGCTTCGTCAAGCCCGACATGGTCGCTCCGGGCGGTCATCTTGCCGGATACATGAGCGTGAATCAGCTGCTGGCGGCCGAGTACCCGCAGTTCGCCTCGGAAGACTCGAAGATGTTCATCATGTCCGGCACCTCGCAAGCGGCGGCCGTTACCAGCGGTGTCGTTGCGCTGCTGTTGCAGGCGAATCCGACTTTGTCCCCGGATCAGGTTAAGTGTCGGCTGTTGGCCTCGGCCGACGCGGCGCTCGGTGCCAAAGGCAAGGCGGCTTACACCGTGTTCCAACAGGGCGCGGGACGCGTCGATGCGTATGCGGCGGTCTATAGCCAGGCCGCCAACTGCGCCAACCAAGGATTGAACATCGCGGCGGATATTGCGGGCACCCAGCATTTCGGTGGCCCGGCGCGGCAGAATGGCAACAACGGCAACTTCTATGTCGTCGACAGCAACGGCAACGAGATCAAGAACGACGGCTACGTTTGGAACAAGCAGTTTGCAAAAACCTTGGGCTACCTCTGGAGCAGCGGCTACTTGTGGAACAGCGGCTACCTGTGGAACAGCGGTTACCTGTGGAACAGCAGCTACCTGTGGAACTCGGGCTACTTGTGGAACCAGAACGCCGTGACGCCGGCGTCCACGCCGGCCGCGATGGAATCTTGGAACGCGCAGGAATAACCATGTCGCGACGCGCCGCCCAGTCCGGATTCACGTTCGCGGAAACGCTCCTCACCATGGCGTTTCTCGCCATCGGCGCGGGTGCCGCGGTTCCGAGCGTCGCCGGCCATCTCGAACACAACCGCGTCGAGCGTGCAACCGAGGACATCATCGCCATCGAGCGGCGCCTCGAGTCCTACCGCCTTAAGCATCACGCGCTGCCCGACTCGCTCGAGCAGCTGACCCCCGCCGTGCCGTTGGATCCTTGGGGACACGCCTACGAATATGTGAATTTCGCAACCCGCGGCTTGAGCGAACAGCGTTCCTACCACAATCTGCCCGTCAACAGCGATTACGATCTGTATTCGCGCGGCGGCGACGGCCTCACCGATCTCGTGTTGAATGCCGATGTCGCCCGCGACGACATCGTGCGCGCCGGCGACGGCGATTTCGTGGGTCTCGCCGCCAATTTCTAGCGCCGCGCGCGCGCCCTCTTGCCTTGCCCGAACCACACTGCCGCATCGCAGCGGCGTTCAGAATTTGACCCGCCTCATCCCTTACTATACGATTGTTCAATTACTAACGGGGATACAGCGAGAACTGTCATGTACCAATCCGAAGCGGTGCGAAACGAAGAGCGGGTACTGTTGAACTCGGCCGAGTTCGTTGCCGGTCAGGTGCTAGTGAACTGGCGCCGGCAACATTCGCAAGCGCAGTTCTCGCCCTTCTGGCTGCGCGATCACTGTCACGCCGCCCACAGCTTGAACGCCGACACGCTGCAGCGCGAGGTCGACACCTTTGCGATACCGCAGGACATCGCGCCTGCAAAGCTCGAAATCAAGGACGGCGGCGGCGCTTTACATATCCAATGGAAGCACGACGCCGGCAGCAGCATCTTTCCGGCCGAGTTCCTCTGGAACATGGCGCAACTCGACGGCCGAACGCCTGCGCCGCGCCGCACCTTGTGGGACCGCGACTCCATGGGGAAGAACTTCCCGAGCGTGAGTCACGACGAGGTGATGGCTTCCGATGCCGGATTGCTGCGTTGGCTGTCGCTGGTCGAGGAGTTTGGATTTGCCTTGACCACCGGAGCGCCGCCATCGATGGCGGCGACCGAGGCGCTGGTGAAACGCGTGGGCTACGTGCGCGAGACGATATTCGGCGGTATGTGGGAATTCTCCGCCAACCAGGCGTTCAAGGATACTGCCTATACGTCGGTCGCCATCGGCCCGCACACCGACGGCACGTACAGCAACGACTCGCCCGGCTTCCAGATGTTTCATTGCTTGCAGTTCGACGGCTCGGGCGGCGACAGCACCTTAGTCGACGGATTCAAGGTGGCGGAGACCATCCGCAATAGCGATCGCCAAGCTTTCGAGGTGCTGAGTGAGGTCCAAGTGCCCGCCCATTATCTCGGCGACGGTGTTCACTTACGGGCCGAGCATCCCATCATCGGTCTCGATCAGAACGGCGATCTGAAACAGATCGCCTACAACAATTACGATCGCGCCCCGTTTCGGCTGCCGCCCGCGCGCATGGCCGAGTTCTACCGCGCGTTGGCCTTGTTCCATCGCCTGATAAACGATCCGACGTACGAAATCTCGATGCGCCTCACTCCCGGTACGGTGTTATTTTTCGACAACTGGCGCACGTTGCACGGCCGTCATGCGTTCAAGGGCCATCGGCACCTGTGCGGCGCTTATCTCAATATGGAAGACTTCCAAAGCAAGCTGCGGGTGTTGCGCTCGCGCGCTTCTGGTGGCGGTGGGCTGATCCGGAAATAAGTGTATTGACCCGCACTTGCCGGGCCAACGGGTCGGGAACGAGCCAACTTCCCAACTCGCGCCGCCGAGCCGGGCATCTCGCCCGCGCAAGGCAAGGATAGCGCGAG
>CAYRAC010000135.1:7516-8533 GCA_964422045.1 uncultured Steroidobacteraceae bacterium | reverse complement strand
CACCAACCACAGGCTCAGATACCCGGCGGCAGCGCCCATGACGGCGTCCCCGGCAGACACGGGCAACGGACTCCCCGTAACGGGCCCGATGAGTACTGCCGCCAGCAAGCCCGCCCACACGAGCGGCAGTGTAATTGTGTCGGGCAGCAACTGGTGGTCGATATCGATGGCTGCGAGGGCAATCAACGCCCAAGTGACGAGCAGTGCACAACCGGCGGCGGCGGTACAGCCGAAACGCAAGGCGACCCAAGCCGAGAGTAGGCCGGTCGCGAGTTCCACCAAGGGATATCGCAGCGAAATCTTGGCGCGACAAGCCGCACATTGGCCGCGCAGCATGAGCCAGCTGACTACCGGGATGTTCTGCCAGGCCTTGATAGGCGCCTTGCACACAGGACAAGCGGACCCGGGGCTGCTCAAGGTGAGACGCTCCGCAGGCACCTGTGCGATGGCGGCGGCACTGTCCGCAGCCGTCATCAACTCAGCCGCTTGCGAGTGCCACTCCCGCTCGAGCATTACGGGCAGGCGGTAGATGACGACATTGAGAAAACTGCCGACCACGAGGCCGAGCACGAACAGCGCGCCCGAAAACAGCACGGGGCTCGCCGAGCACAGCGCCATCAGATCATTCAGCATACGCGTCCCGCATCGAGCCGCGCCGACGAACGCCTCAGCCGACGACCTGACCCAGCTTGAAGATTGGAAGGTACATGGCGATCACCATGCCGCCGACCAAGACGCCGAGAATGGCCATGATCAGAGGTTCCAACAAGCTGGACATACTGTCGACCGCGTTGTCGACCTCCGCTTCGTAGAACTCCGCGACCTTGGCGGACATGGTGTCCAGCGACCCCGACTCCTCGCCGACGGCAATCATTTGCACGACCATATTCGGGAATAGACCGACGTTTTCCATTGCGCGCTGCAAGCGCTGGCCAGTGGCTACTTCGTCTTTCATACGCAGCGTCGCCTCTTCGTAGACAACGTTTCCGGTCGCGCCGGCGACGGATCCCATTGCCT
>CAYRAC010000135.1:0-7506 GCA_964422045.1 uncultured Steroidobacteraceae bacterium | reverse complement strand
CAGCGGTACGCCGGCGGAGAACATCGTCGAGAGCGTTCGCGCGAAGCGGGCAATTGCCGATTTTTGCAGGATGGGTCCGACGATCGGGAACTTGAGCATCATCCGATCGATATTGCGCTGCATGTTCTTCGAGCGCTTATAAAAGTAGAAGAACGCATACACGCCACCGATGGTGATCAAGCCCATCCACCAGCCTTGATGCTGCACGAAGCGCGATAAGTTCACCACCATTTGGGTAAACGCAGGCAAATCGGCACCGAAACCCTTAAACAGCTCTTCGAATTGCGGTATTACAAAAATCAACAGAATGATGGATACGACGACCGCGACGATGAGCACCGCTGCCGGATAAAACAGCGCCTTCTTGATCTTTTTCTTCAACGCCTCGGTTTTCTCTTTGTAGGTGGCGATCTTGTCCAGCAAAGTTTCAAGAGCACCAGCCTGTTCGCCGGCCTCCACCAAGTTGACGAACAGGTCATCGAAATACAGCGGATGTTTCGCCAACGATTCATGCAGAGTACTGCCGCCCTCAATGTTTGCCTTGACATCGAGCACGAGCTTTTGCATCGCTGGCTTTTCGTGGCCGTTGCCGATGATCTCGAAGGCTTGAACCATCGGAATTCCGGCTGACATCATAGTCGCGAGTTGGCGGCTGAAGATCGCGATGTCTTCGTTCGTGACTTTGCCGCCGCGCCTGCCGAACAGGGCACTTTGCGTTTTGACGCGCGTGGCCGCGACTCCTTGACGCCGCAGATCGGCGCGTAACGCCGCCTCGCTCGCCGCGAGCGCCTTGCCGCGGACTTTGTGACCGCGTTTATCCTTGCCCTCCCAGAGAAACTGGATGTCTTTTTTCGCAGCAGTCGCGGTTATCGCCATAAAACAATCCTTGCAGTAAACCTAATCGATGGTGACGCTGTTGATTTCTTCCAAGCTCGTGATGCCGTCGCGCACTTTTTGCAGTCCCGAGCGCCGCAGATTCCAAATTCCGTCCTTGGTGGCCTGGTCGTTGATGTCCATCGCACCCCCGCCTTCCATGATGATGCGTCCAATGGCCTCGGTGACCGGCATGACCTGATAGAACCCAACGCGACCCTTATAACCGTCCGTGCATTGGCCGCAGCCGACTGCCCGATATACCCGAATTCCCGCGTCGATATCCGTCTGCTCGAAGCCCTCCTTCTTGAGCGCTTCAGCTGGAATGTCGATCGGCTGCTTGCAATTCGAGCATAGTTTACGCGTCAGGCGCTGAGCGATGATGAGACTCACGGACGTTGCAATGGCGTACGGCTTTACACCCATGTCGACCAGGCGAGTCAGCGTCTGCGGCGCATCGTTGGTGTGCAGCGTCGACAACACCAAGTGTCCGGTCTGCGCGGCCTTGATGGCGATTTCCGCCGTTTCCAGGTCGCGGATTTCGCCGACCATGATGACGTCGGGATCTTGTCGCAGGAAGGCCCGGAGCGCTGCCGCAAAAGTCAGCCCAACTTTAGGATTGACGTTTACCTGGTTGATGCCCGGAAGATTGATTTCAGCCGGATCCTCGGCGGTCGAGATATTGCAGTCCTCGGTATTCAGGATATTGAGACCGGTATACAGCGACACCGTCTTGCCGCTGCCCGTCGGACCCGTCACCAGGATCATGCCTTGCGGTTTCGCGAGGTTTTTCAAATAGAGTTCACGCTGCGGCGCCTCGTAGCCCAACGCATCGATGCCGAGCATGGCGCTCGACGGATCGAGAATTCGGGTCACAACCTTTTCGCCGAACAATGTCGGACACGTGCTGACGCGAAAATCGATGGCGCGATTCTTGGAGAGCCGCATTTTGATGCGGCCGTCTTGCGGCACGCGGCGCTCGGCGATGTCGAGCCTCGCCATGACCTTGAGGCGAGCGACGATCTTCACCGCCAGCTGCACCGGCGGCAGCGCAACCTCTTTCAACACGCCATCCAGGCGCGTGCGGATACGAAACAATTTTTCATAGGGCTCGAAGTGGATATCCGAAGCGCCCTTTTTGATGGCATCGAGCAGAATCTTGTTGACGAAGCGCACGATAGGCGCGTCTTCCACGTCGTCGCGGCCAAGCGCATCCGCGTTCGCTTCGTCGTCGCCGCCGGTGACTTCCAGGTTCTCGAGATCGAAGTCATCGTCGGTCAAGTTCGGCATGACCGCTTCAGCCTGCTCGATCGCTTTGCCGACCGCCGCCTGCAGCTTGTTGTCTTCGACCACAACGAACTCGATGCTCATCGAGGTCTGGAAGCGAATCTCATCCAGCGCATGCAGGTTCGTGGGATCGGCCACGGCGAGGAACAGTCGCTTGCCGCGCTTGAGCAGGGGGAGGACGCGATGCTTCTGCATGAGCTTTTCGCTCACCGAGCGGATGGCCTCCACGTCGGCTGAAACCGCATCCAAGTCCAAGAGCGGAACCCCGAATTCATTCGACGCCGAAATGGCAATATCGCGGGCGGTCGCCAAATTCGCGGCGACCAGGTGCGTCACCAAGCTGATGCGCTTTTCCTTGGACTTAACCAAGGCGTCGTGCATCGATGCCTCGTTCACGAGACCATCTTGGACGAGCCGCTGCGCGAGGCCCCCCAACGCGACACGACTCGTGCCCCCGACTGCCGCTATTGCGTTATCATTCATGGACTTAAAGGAATTCCCGGGATACCGAAAACAAGCTAGTGTACAGCCTGTTGCCAGGCGATCAATTGTCAAATGCGAGGCCGATAATCTCACACCCTAAGGCGCATTCGACGTGATTTCGCTCCCAGTATCGGTCCCAGCGTGGACTCGCGATATAGGCCGGGCCTAGGGACATATACGAGTTGAAAAAAAAGAAGCCTCTCCGAAGAGAGGCTTCTTGATCGTCCTTGATGCGGCTCCAGAAGCACTAGGCGTGCATCCGAAGTCCCCGACACTTAGGAGTGGCAGGAGGTCGGCAGATACTGAGGCGAAACGCTGGTCGTGACGGTGTTCGCGCCGGACGCGAGAGTGCCCGAAGGCGCGGCAGCGGTGCCGCACTGCCACAACACGTCGTTGTTGGTGTTGGTGTACGGGTTGAGGGTCAAGATCTGCGTAGAGAGCTTCGAATTGGCCTGATTGCCGTAAAGGATCTTGATTTCACCTCCGGCGAGCACCGTGACGCTCGACTCATACTTGCCCACCGAAACATTGGTTCCGGTCAGCATCGCCTGCGTCGGCCAGTTGCCGGTATTCGCATAATACTCGGCGATTGCAGTTTTCCAGCCGTCGGCCAAAGTCAGGCCTTCAGTGACCTGCGCGCGGATCGTATAGTTCTGATACGCCGGAATGGCGATGGCGGCCAAAATACCGATGATGGCGATCACGATCATCAATTCGATGAGGGTGAAGCCTTGTTGAATCTTCCTAAACATGAAATCTCCTTGGAAACGCATAAAAACGTCAGTTTTGAAGCAACGGCCTGCGCCAGTGCTGAGGATAGAAGCAAGCGCTGTGCCAGGGACTGCTATTTTTAAGTAACTTATTGAATTTGTTATTTTTATTGACTTCTGGAAGCTCGGATTCAACAGAAAAACGTCTCCAGATGGAGTCGCCACGCGCACTTGTCGTCACTTTGTGACAAAAATTGTCGTACCGATCCGCGCGGCTAGTCGTCCGATCCTTCGTGGTAATCGTCCTCAGCGTTGACCTGCCAGATGGCCGCCTTGCCCTCGCCACCTTGGATAATCGACTCGACCGCCGCTTTTGCCGCAAGCATCGAATGGTCCTGGTTGTTGTAGCGGTGCATGCCGTTGCGACCCACCGGGAACAGATTCTTGAACCGATCGAGGAATTCGCGAACCGTCGCGAATTCTCTGTATTCCCCAAAGTAGGCCGGGTATGCCTTCGGAACTCGTACCACCGTGCCGTCCATCACGTCCGCGCGATCGATCATCCCGATCTTTTCCAGTTCGCCGGCGGCGAAGTCGATGAACCGTCCGTCATCCATGCTCCACAAATCGTCGCCCTCACGGCAGAAATATTCCAAACCCAGCCAAATCGTGGCGGGGTCCGCCACCAAGGACGGACTCCAGTTGTTGAAAACCTGCAGCCGGCCGATCTTGACGTCGCGCTCCTGAATGTAAATCCAATTATCGGGCGGCATGCCGTTGGCGGCGGCTGCAGAGCGCCGGCGCGATGGCTTCATTCGGCGCAACAGCAATCCGGCCGTCATGAAGTCCCGGTAGGGTAGGCGCTGTGCCACTCGGATGACGTTTGGGTCTGCGGGTTCGAGCATCGCACTCAAGTCTTTGACGGCCATGCTCGAGATGAAAAAATCGCAGGGTATCCTCTGCACCGAGCCGGCCGAGTCTCGGACCGTGATGGCGGTGATCTCCATTCCCTTGCGTTCGATCGCGATCACCCGTTGACCCAGGTGAATCGCTCCGCCCCGCAAATCGACTTGGCGCGCGACCTCTTCCCACATTTGTCCCGGGCCGAACTTAGGGTACAGAAATCGCTCGATCAAGCTCGTTTCCGTTTGCTTCTGCGCCGTATCGCGCGATGTTCGAAGCGGGCTGGCCAGCGCGTGCAGCAGGGCTTTGCTGACCGACAGTCCCTTGATGCGTTGCGCGCCCCATTCCGCCGATATTTCCCGGCAAGGCACCCCCCAGACCTTCTCCGTGTAGTCCTTGAAAAAAGTGCGATACAGCCGTTCGCCGAAGCGATTGATCAGAAAATCCTCCAAGGATAATTCTGGAGAACGTTTCGCCAGTTGCGCCCGGCCGTAACTCAAGCCAATCCGCAGGGTCTCGGCGAGCCCCATGTTCGCGATCGTGCCGGCGTTCAACTTGAGCGGATAATCGAAGAAGCGGCGGCGATAAAATATGCGCGACAGGCGCTGTCGCACCAGCATTACGGCATCCGAGGATGCGGGAGCGGAACCCGACGCCCGCAAATCGTGCCTTTGTTGCTGATAGGCGATGGTGAGCAGCCCGTCCGCGTCCGTCTGGTCCGCGGCCAGCGGCAGGATCTCCTGCCACCAACGCGTCACCCAATCGGACTTGGAGAAGAACCGGTGTCCCCCGAGGTCCATGCGGTTGCCGCGATAGTTGACTGTTTTTGAAATTCCTCCCACCTGACCGTCGGCTTCGAACACGATCGGTGTTATATCCGTGCGACGCAGCAGCTCGAGAGCCGTGGTGAGTCCCGCGGGCCCCGCACCGGCGATTACCGCGACTTTCAATCAATGCCCCTGCAACCGGAGGACTGCCGAACGAAGAGCAGCTGGCGGCGCACCAGAAAATTGCAGGTGAAAGAAAAGCCTGCGGCAACGCACTTGGCGAGCATGTAGTGCAATCCCAGGTATTTCACGAGGAAGAAAATGACCGACGAGTTGACCACCAGACCCGCGATCCCGATGGCCACAAACGCAGCGAGCTCCGCAGCGCGTTCTTGCAGCCGATGTTGACGAAAGGCGATCCTGACAGACAATTCGTAGGCGACGATGGCCCCTGCCAGAAATGAGGTGGCCGTCGCCGCCAGATAGTCCCACGACAGGAAATTAACCAGTGTCCAAAGCAGGCCCATGTCGACGATCAGCGCGCAGCAAGAGGCAATCGTATACCCGGCGGCTTCTTTGATCAGAATGCTCATGCCGCCGGTGCCAGCGAACGAACATGCCCGCAGTCGTATAAATTCCAATCCTTCCACGCGCCGGCGTGCGTATGCACAATGGGATCGAAGCCGACGCTTTCTTTGGCCACCACGAAGCCCAGCAGCGGATCGCTGCAGACGCGGACGAGCCCATCCTGGGTAAGCGGCCTGGGAGTCTTATGCTCGTTTTTGGCGCCGCCGTGCGCTTCCTTGATGTGCGTCAACAGTCGCCAATCAGGATCGACGACGGATTCGAGTACCTGTGATCGCCGCTTTACCTCCGCGGCTGTTGCCCGCGAGAAGATCACGCCGGCGGATTGATCGACGGTGAGGTAGCTCGGCCGATCCAACGTGAACCAGGCAAAGCTTGCCGAGTTGACCGCCGGAACCACGTACACCGTGGCTGTCGCGGGGATAACGGCGCGCCAATCGGCAAACTCGCGAATCTTCGCAGGCGTGCCGTCTGCATTGATTTCGTCGAGCGATCCGCGCATTACCAGCACCGAAGCCAGGGCGAACATCATCGACACGAGCGCCAGCAATCCGACTGAACGGGTGGCTCGAACTAAACGATAAAGCAGCCAAAGGATTGCTACGGCCGACACTCCGAGCCCCATGATATTTCTGAGCCGCGAGATTGCCAGGATCTCGCGGCCCGATTCACCGGATGAGGAAAAAGCGGTGCTGAGGGCATTCGCCATGAGCCAAGCCAAGACGACCAGACCGAGCAGGGCGGCACCCCAACGCAAGAATTGCGCGGCGCGCGGGCTGACATACCCTCGTGTCAGCCACAGAAGCAGCGCCAGCGCAACGCACGCAAAAACGTCGACCGCGGAGAACGTCCATCCCAGCACCAGCAGCATCGCGCATAGCGGTCCGCATTTATCATCGCGCCAGACTTTCAGCGCGGTCGGGG
Source organism: uncultured Steroidobacteraceae bacterium (assembly GCA_964422045.1). GTDB lineage: Bacteria > Pseudomonadota > Gammaproteobacteria > Steroidobacterales > Steroidobacteraceae > Bog-1198. Next base: position 974 of record CAYRAC010000135.1, on the reverse strand, counting down.
CCAGCAACAATACGCTCAAGTAGCAGGCAATCCAGACCCAGCGCCATGCTTGGCCCTGCAGCAGTATCGCGATCGGTCCGACGATGCTCGAGATGAAGCCCACGGCCAAACCCGCGGCAGCGACAATCATGGCCGCGAGGCACAGGCTGCGTATCCTTCCTTCGCCGCACACCAGTGCCGTAAGCGAAAGACAAACAAAGGGCCGCGCATTCAACTCCCAGTCGGAGGTCCTCCACAGCTGCAAGAATAGGAACTGCGATCGCTCCCTGACCACCTCCAACCAATCGCCATCGATGACCGCCAGCGGGCCCGTGGTGGCATGGCCGATCAGCGCCGCCGCGGCAACTATCGGAACACAGAGCAATCCCAGCAGCGCAGCGCTCGCGCTTGCACGAACCGGCAACCATAGGCAAATCAAAAGCAGCAAGCACGGCAGTACCATGAGCGGATGCACGAAACACGCGCCCAGCGCAAGCAAGAGAGCGAGGCGCCGAGCGCCGCGAAAATGCAGAGCAAGCGCCGTCAAAGCGAGCGCTTCACCCAACGACCTTGCAGTCACCCAATCCTCGTAATAATTGAACACGCCAAAGCCACCGTAACTACCGGCGGTGATGATGAGCATGCCGACCGCGAGATAAGCTGTAGCGCCGTCAGTTAATTCGCGCGCGAGAAACCACGAAGCGAGAAAGAACCAAATTGTGAAGCACAGCGTCAGGGTGAGGGCTGCCGCATGCATGCCAAGCAAATCGATACACGCGGTGTAGAGCGGGGAAAATATCGTGAATTTGTCCTGCGAAACGTTTTGCAAATAAAGGTCCGCCGCAAGGCTCGGATGGATTCGCGCCAGCGCTTGTAGGGCATAAAGCTCCGCATCTCCGGAAAGACCTCGATAACGATGCGTGATCGTCCAAAGTGCGACCAGCATGAGCGTCAGCGCAATCGCTGTCGCGAGCGGCACAGAGCCAGCCGTGAAA